>JBIKMK010000130.1:0-9011 GCA_044359315.1 Bryobacteraceae bacterium
GAACTGGATCACGAAATCCATGCCCAGGTGGCGCGCGCCGGGGCGTGGGTGGAGTTTGACGGCATCAGCGAGAAGACCGCCAACTGGCACGAACAATGCATCCGCGCCATGGAGAAGCGGGGTTTGTTGGGGCAGGTCCTGATCTCACAGGATTCGGGCTGGTATCGCGTGGGCGAGCCCAACGGCGGCGAGTTTCGCGGCTACGACTACCTGTACCTGAGCTTCCTGAACCGGCTGCCCACGGAGTGGCACGCGAAGCTGCTGGTGGACAATCCCCGTCGCGCTTTTCCTCAGTGAAGACGAGGTTGCCGGACGGCTAGTGGCCCGCCGCCGGCGCTTCCACGATCTCGCCGTCGCGCATGTGCACGGTGCGGTCCGCGAACTCGGCCGCTTCCGGGTTGTGCGTGATCATGAGGATCGTCTGGCCGATCCTTTTGTTTAACTGCCGCAGCAGGTTCAGCACGGCTTCGGAGTTCTTGGTGTCGAGATTGCCGGTCGGCTCATCGGCCAGTAGGATGGCCGGATGGTTGACGATGGCGCGAGCAATCGCCACCCGTTGCTGTTCGCCGCCCGATAGCGCGCGGGGCTTGTGATCCAGACGCCTTTCCAGGTCGAGCAGCTTCAGTGCGTCCTTGAACCACTCCTCCTGTGGGCCGGTGCGGTGCGCGATGGAGCGTGCAATCTCAATGTTGTCGCGCGCCGAAAGTGTCGGCAGCAGGTTGTACTTCTGGAAGACAAAGCCCACGCACCGTTTCCGCAGTTCCGTCCGCCCGGCGTCGGTGAGGGCGCGGACGTCCTGCCCGTCCATGCTGACCGTGCCGGAAGTGGGCGCGGCCAGTCCGCCCAGGATATGGAACAGCGTGGATTTGCCGGAGCCCGACGGCCCTACCACGGCCAGAAACTCTCCCCGCGGTACGTCCAGGTTTACGCCTCGCAGCGCATGCACGTCCACTTCGCCCACGCGGTAAATCTTCCGGAGGTCCCGGACTTCAATGATGTTCGGTGATTCAGGCATGGGAGCTAGTCGTAGGCCAACGCTTCAATGGCGTCCTGTTTGGCCGCCTTCCAGGCCGGGTAGAGCGTGCCCAGCAGTGCGCCCACCAGGGAGATGGCCATGCAGATCAGCCACCATTCCGGCATGATCTTCTGCTGCAGTGAGGCGGGCACCAACGTGGTGATCAACCAGCGCGAAACAAAGCTTAAGCCGACACCCAGGATAGAGCCGAAGAAGGCCAGCACCGCGGTCTCCCGGAGCAGGATCGTCAGGATGTAGCCGGGCGAGGCACCGATCGCTTTCAAGACGCCAATCTCGCGCGTGCGCTCCAGCACGGCCGTGTACATGGACAGGAACACCACCAGAAAGCCGATGACGATGCCCAGGCCGATGATGACGGCGATGAAGGCCTTCAGGCCGGGCAGATTGCTGACCGAGATCAGCGACACCAACTCTTCAGTGGAATAGACCCCGTACTCCTTCAAGGCGGGCGTCTCCTTCAGGCCATTGATGATCGTCTGGATATTGGCGTCGTCGTCGGCCTGCAGGTAGATCTGGCTTAGTTTGCCTTGGTTGCCTTCCAGATCCTGCAACACCGGCAGCTGCACAAACAGGCGCGCCAGCTTGCCCGATTCGACGATGCCGCAGACGCGCCAAGTGCGGTTGATCAGGTTCACCTTCTGGCCCACCTTCAGCTTCTGCTGGCGGGCGTAGTGTTCATCAATGATCAGGTCTTCGGGGCCCTGAAACGGGCCGCCTTCCAGATACTTGAAGCCGCCGCTCATTTCGCCGAATGCGGCCAGATCGATCCCAGTGACCGACTCCGGAAATACCAGCGGGTGCACGATGGTGCCGGTGACGCGAACCACGTGTGGCACCCCGGCAAAGTAGTTCTGCAACTTCTCGGGCATCGGTGCGTTGCTCAGGGTCAACGCCGAACTGCCAGGAGGGCGGACGATAATGTCCGCGCCCACGCCACGCGTGCGCCGCACTGATTCCTCCAGCATGCCGTAGCTGAGGCCCACCAGGGTGAGCACCATGGTGACTTCAATGCTGATGGCCAGCATGCTCAGAAACGTGCGGACCGGGCGGTGTTTTAGGTTTTCGATTACCAGCTTATTGATCAAAGCGAAGTCTCAAGTGAAATAGCGATTCTGTCCCGGGGCGCAGCACGCCCGTCATGAAATTAGAGCCGAACCATTAGTGTAGCGGGTCAGGCCTCAAATTCGCTCACTTGCGCGTAGTGCTGCTTAAACTGCGACGGGTCGCCCCCGCGAAGCAGGCCGGCGGCGACCGCGTTCACCGCTCCATGGGCCACGATCGCCTTCGGACGAGGGTCAGCCAGCACTACCTTCAATACTCGCGCCACGCGAGAGGTGAAATCCGCCCACGATTCGCCACCGGGTGGGGAGACGCCAAACCAGTTGCGATTCAGGCCGCGGGTCAACTCCGGCCAGCGCTGTTCGATTTCGTCCCAACCGAGGCCGCCCCACTGGCCAAAGTCAATCTCTCGCAGTTCCTCCAGCACAATCTGCGGCACAGTGAAATTGGCCGCCGTCTGCCGCGCCCGCTGCATCGGGCTGACGTAGACCACTTCCACCGGCAGGTCGAATGTGGGCGGCGCATCGCGCAACGGCACATCGTTGCGGCAGCCGTGGAAGACGCCGGTGACGGTGGGCTCCGCATGGCGGATCAGGTAGAGCTTGGGCATGAATCTACAGTGTCGCCTGGAGGAACCGTGAAGCCGAACTAGGCGAACTCGTACAGCGGCACTGACGAATGTGGTTGCCCCATGTCGGCCAACAGCCGCTCAATGGCGCGAACGGTCTCCGGAAGGAGTAGTACATCTCCGCAAACGGCGCAAACTTCAGCGGGAACGTGATCGATCACCACGATCTGGCCATCGCGGCGGACAGTGTGGGTGACATTCTGGGTCTCATACTGTCCCGCACAGTTCTCAAAGCTGCATTTCATGACCGTCCACTCCTCTTTTCCGGCGTCGGCCATTTGGGTGGCTTTGGCTCGTACACCGTGATGATGATCAATAGGGGCTGTGCCGTTGTGCAAACGACATGGAGCGGTCGCCCGGTCCGGTCGCGACCGCCCAACAGGCAGCAAGCGCCACGCCGATGGTCCGGATAGTCCTCCAGAACTTGCCCCGTCAGCAACGCGGCGAACACATCGTCAAGCAAAACCGAATCGGCCACCATCTCCACTTGAGCATGTGCTGTAATTCGCACACTTTCGCTTTGAACCTGCTGGCGGATCCGTTGCTCGATTTCACCCGATTCCAAGCTTCATTGTCACTCAACTGTGCGAAGGATGGCTCGGCCCTATAAGTACAATTCCTCAAAAGCCTGCGTGTCAGCGTTCTCCGCAAACCATTGGGCAAGCTTCGCGTACTCGCCGGGCTTGGGCGCTGGAGCGTCGACGGCGTGGCCCAGGATGGCGCTGGCGACATGTGGGTCTTCGAGCGCCCCGTGGAGATAGGTACCCAGCACGCGGCCGACACGCACGCCTTCCGGGCGGCCGCTGATGGTGGCGAAGGGTTCGCAACCATCCGGGCGCGTGGTGCGGCCCATGTGGATCTCGTAGGCGGGGAAGCTGTGGCCGTCGGGCCATTCGGCTTCGACGGTGACGGTGATCTTCGAGTCCTCGAAATCGGTCTCCACCGGCAGCAGACCCAATCCTTCCATCTCGCCCGCCCGCTGCCCCAGCATCTGGTAGCCGCCACAGATGCCCAGCACGGTTGCTCCGGCGGCATGCTGGCGGAGGATCCAGCGGTCCAGGCCTTGGTCCCGCAACCATTGCAGGTCGGCTTCGGTGGCCTTGGTGCCGGGCAGAATCAGGGTGTCGAACAGACGGTCGAGCGGCCGGTCAATGACGACGGCGGTGGGCAGCAAGCGGAAGTCGGTCAGGTTTGAGATGCGGGGAAAGGCGATGATCCCCACCTTGCTCCCCGATCGCGCCCGGTCTTCCAGTGACACGCCGTCTTCCTCGTCGACATGGATGTCGCGCGTGTAAGGGAAGACGCCCATGCACTTGAGACCCGTCCGTTCTTCGAGCATCGTGACGCCATTCGCAAACAACGACCGATCGCCCCGAAACCGGTTGACGGCGAAGGAGCGCAGCAACGCCCGCTCTTCCGGCGGCAGCAGCACGTGCGTGCCGACAATGGAGGCAAAGACGCCGCCACGGTCAATATCCGCCACCAGCATCGCGGGCGACCCAATGCGCGTGGCCAAACCGAAGTTCACCAGATCCGTGCGGCGCAAGTTCATCTCCGTTACGCTGCCCGCGCCTTCGATAACGATCACTTCAAAGCGCGCCGCCAGCCGTTCATAGGCGTCCAGCACCTGGCCCAGCAGATAGTCGAAGTTCTCGTAGTAGTCCCGCGCCTTCAGGGTCTTCCACACCTTGCCATTCACCACCACCTGCGAGCAGGCATCGGCGTCGGGCTTCAGCAGAATGGGGTTGAAGTCGGGCGATGGCTCCAGGCCACAGGCCTCGGCCTGCGATACCTGCGCCCGCCCAATCTCGCCGCCTCCGGGGCAAGGGTAGGAGTTGTTCGACATGTTCTGCGCCTTGAAGGGCGCGACCCGAAGGCCGCGCTCGCGGAGCCAGGCGCAGACGGCCGTGGTCATCCAACTTTTGCCGACATGGGAGGCGGTGCCGCCGAGGAAGGTGGAACGGGCGCGAGGCATCTGGCTTCTATCTCAGCAGACGGGCGTCGGACTAGGGTAGGGCTCCCAGCCACACCACCGGCAACCGCATCCCCATCGCATTTGCCAACCGCTCGTCCGCCGTCACGAGTTGGCATCCCGCCTGCACGGCGAGGGCGACATAAAGTGAGTCGTAAACCGTCCGGTCGAAAGTCGTGGCAATCCGGAAGGCGTCTCGCAACAATGGCCCTGTGGGGACGGTTGGGATGTTGAGTGCGGCCAGCAGATCCAATCCCTTGCTAGCCGTCGCCTCGGCGATGCGCCCCGCCCGGACTGATTTCCAAACGATATTGCCAATCTCCGGCCAGAACAGGTCGGGAACCAGCAGCGCGATGTCCCCGGCCGCATACTGATCGAGGAGATGGAGAGCCTCGGCGGACAACGGCTCGTCCTTGGGGGGCAACAGCCATTTAGCGGCGACGCTGGCGTCGAGAACCCACTGCTTCAACGACCGCGATCCTCCCGCACGAGGTCCACGGTTGAGGTGCGGGCGGACTGGGCAGTGGCGGGTGGGCGCTGTGTGCGAAGCTTGCCCAGCCGCTGAATGATCGCCTGCCGCCGGGCGAGTTCGGTGCTGGTGGGAACTCCGGCCGCCAGTAACTTCAAGACCTCGGCTGAAATGGACGTACGGTTCTGCTTGGCACGTGTCCTGACGGCTTCGTAGACCTCAGCGGGCACGTCTTCGACGTAAAGTGTGGGCATATCGTCTCCCTAGGGATAGTCTAGCGTAAGACTAGAAGACAGATCCCGTATCGACCCTCAGCTCGCGCGAGGCAGTACTTCCAACTCAACCCTTGGCCCTTCAAGATCCCGGGCCTGGTCGAGTTCAAAATCCTGCTGCAGGCCTAGCCACAGCTCCGCCGAGCAGCCGAAGTAGCGGGCGAGCCGCAGCGCCATGAGGGCGCTGATGCCTCGCTTCTCATTCACGATGCCGGAGACTTGGCTGGGAGGTACCCGCAACGCCCGCGCCAACCCGTTGATCGACAGGCCTAGTGGGAGAAGAAACTCTTCTCGCAGAATTTCGCCCGGATGCACCGGCGTCATGTTGCGTTTGCGAACCATTCTCATCTCCTTGGCACGGCCAGTACACCACTAGTGATAATCCGTCAGCTCCACATCGAAGGCATCGCCATTCCGCCAGTGAAAGCAAATCCGGTACTGGTCATTGACACGAATGCTGTACTGGCCGACCCGGTCGCCCTTCAGCAGTTCCAACCGGTTGCCCGGCGGCACTCTCAAATCATCCAAACTCTGTGCGCGATGCAGAATGCGTAGTTTCCGCAGAGCCACCCGGGCGATGGCTTTCCACCGCTTCGAGGCAAAGCGGTCAAACAGCAGTTCGGTCTCGCGGTCTCGGAATGACCGGATCACATCGCTATTCTATCCACCGTAATACGGGCGATGCAATAGCAGGCGGCCGACCGTCATCCCGGCGAATTGAGAAAGGGATAGAATCTCTAATCATGAACCGTCGGCTTTTTCTGGGAACGACCGCCTTGTCCGCGTCCCGCGTGATGGGGGCAAATGATCGGGTGAATGTGGGGTTGATCGGCTGTGGTGGGCGGGGCCGTTATGTCGCCAGCTTGATGCGGCAGGCGCCGAATACGGCGTTTGTGGCCGTGGCTGACGTCTACGACACCAATGCCAACAATGCTCGCGAGTGGGCCGGTGGCGACGCGAAGGCGTTTAAGGATTTCCGCAAGCTGCTGGACATGAAGGAAGTGGACGCGGTGATGGTGTCCGCACCGGACCACTGGCATGCGATTCCGACGATCATGGCTTGCCAGGCGGGCAAGGATGTCTATGTCGAAAAGCCGGTCTCGCTGACCATCCGCGAGGGCCGGGCGATGGTGAACGCCGCGCGCAAGTACAACCGCATTGTGTGTGCGGGTACGCAGCACCGGTCCGCCAAACACTTCCCCAAGATCGCCGAGATGATTCAGCGCGGTGACATTGGCGATGTGAAGTTTGTGCGCGTTTGGAACTACATCAACGTGACGCCCAATGGCATTGGCCGAAAGCCGAACCAGGAGCCGCCGGCGGGTCTGGATTGGGATTTCTATTGCGGGCCATCGCCCAAGGTGCCGTTCAACCCGAACCGCTTCCTGTCCACCTACCGTCAGTTCTTTGATTATTCCGGCGGCTACATCACCGACTACGGCAACCACCGGATCGACACGGCGCAGCAGATCATGGGGTCCACCGCACCGCACACGATTTCTGCTTCCGGCGGACGATACATCGTCAAGGACGACGGCGATGTGCCGGACTTCATGACGGTGACTTATGAGTTCGACAACTACATCATGACCTACGAAGGGTCCAACTTGAATGGCTTTGGCATGGGTGCCGCGAAGGTGGGCCCCAAGTACTACAACGGCCGTGGCGAGTACGATCAGCCGAATGGCATCTGCTTCTACGGCACCGACGGCACGATCTTTGCCGAGCGGATCAGCTGGGCGATCTACCCTGAGACATCGAACCCGCGGCATCAGGCCAAGCCGGTCCAGGTGGCCTATGAGAATGTACCGGAGCCCACCAAGGATCACGCGGCGCACTTTATTGACTGTGTCCGGAGCCGGAAGACACCGTCAGCCGATATCGAGATTGGGCATCGTTCCACCAGCGTTTGCCTGCTGGGCAACATCGCGCTGAAGACGGGCAAGAAGTTGAAGTGGGACGCGAAGAAGGAAGACTTCCTGGGGGCTCCCGATGCGTCGGCTCTGTTGGGGCGGAAAGCGCGGAAGCCATGGGATCTGGTGTAGGTCCGTTTGGGGTGGAAACCGGGGACGCATTACACTAAAGCCATGTCCGTGACGATGGTTCCGGTGCCGGAGCGACTTGGGTTGACCACTCCTTTGCGCGTTGAATTTCCGCTAGATGCGGGCGATCCAGCATGAGTGAGCTTTGTCCGGGCAGTCCCGCAGAACTGGCCCAGGTGCTGGCTGAGGCCGCTTCGCGCAAGCAGACCATCCGGCTGGGCGGCAATTTCTCGAAGCCGGGGGCGACGGCTGGCGACGTCACGATTTCGACGCGCGCGTTGAACCGGGTGCTGACATTTGAACCGAAGGATCTGACCATTTCAGTGGAGGCGGGGCTGCCTTATGCTGATCTGACGCAGTTGCTGGACCAGCATCAGATGATGATTCCGCTGGATCCGCCTTGGTCGGCGCAGGCCACCATCGGCGGCGTGGTGGCGGCCAACCATTCCGGGCCCCGGCGGCGGCTTTATGGCAGCGCGCGGGATCTGGTGATCGGCATGACGTTTGCCACGCTCGACGGGCAGGTGATCCAATCGGGCGGCATGGTGGTGAAGAACGTGGCCGGTCTGGACATGGCGAAGCTGTTGATTGGCAGCTATGGAACGCTGGCCGCCATGGCGACGATCAACTTTAAGCTGATTCCGAAGCCGGCCGGGTCTCGAACGTTTTGCCTGACCGCGCCCACGCTGGAAGGGGCGATGCAGCAACGGGACGAGATTCTGCGCGGCGTGCTGCAACCGGTGGCGCTTGATTTGCTGAACCCGGAGGCGGCGGAGCTGGTGGGCTTGCCCGCGCAATGGTCGCTGTTATTGCAAGCGGCGGGCAATGCTGCGCTGCTGGACCGCTATTCGCGCGAGCTGGCGGCGGGCCGGGTGGTGGGCGAAGATGTCTGGCCGCGGATCCAGGAGTTGACTCCCACGTTTCTGGCCGCGCATCCGCAGGGCCGCGTGGCCAGATTTTCGACGACGCTGACCGATCTCGCGGAACCGTTCCGGGTGTGGCGCGGGCCGATGCTGGCGCGGGCGGCGACGGGCGTGGTGTACGGATATTCGGAGAAGCCGCTCTCTTTGCCCGCGGGCTTCAAGATGGTGATCGAGTATGGAGAAGCGCTGATGCCGTGGGCGCAAACGGGAAGTGATTATTCATCCATGAAAAGAGTGAAGCAGATGCTGGACCCGCAAGGCTTGCTGAATCCGGGGAGGCTGTATGCAAGGCTCTAATCCGCAGAGCGTCAGTGTGACTGGCGTTGAGTCCACCTATGCGCGGCCCGTGCTGTCCGGCCGTCATCCGGACGCCCCGCAGCAGAAGGATCTGGACAAGTGCGTCCACTGCGGGCTGTGTCTGAATTCCTGCCCCACCTACCGAGAACTGGGGATCGAGATGGATTCCCCGCGCGGCCGCATCTACCAGATGGTGCAGGTGGCCACTGGGGCGGCCCCTGTCAACTCGGAGCAGTATCTCGAACACTTGGGGCTGTGCTTGGGCTGCCGGGGCTGTGAAACGGCGTGTCCCTCCGGCGTGCAGTATGGCCGG
>JBIKMK010000131.1:0-8989 GCA_044359315.1 Bryobacteraceae bacterium
GTGGGCGAGGCGCGCGACGCCGACGAAGGGGAAGCTCTCATCGCGGAGCTGAACCCGGATCTGATCTTCCTCGATATCCAGATGCCCGGCCGCACCGGCTTTGACCTGCTGGCCGACCTCGACCGTCCCCCCGCCGTCATCTTCACCACCGCCTACGACGAGTTCGCGCTGCGGGCGTTTGAAGTAAGCGCTCTCGACTACCTGCTGAAGCCCGTCGCGCCGGAGCGGTTGTCGGCGGCACTAGAAAAGGCCACGGCGGCTCGGGCAACCGCAGCCGCGCCCATCTCACCCGCGCCGTCGCAGATCTTTGTGAAGGATGGCGACCACTGCTGGTTTGTGGCCACCGATTCGATTGAGCTGCTGGAGAGCGAAGGCAACTATGCGCGCCTCTTCTTTACACAGGCCGGCGAACGGCACCGGCCGCTGGTATTGCGCTCGCTGAACTATCTGGAGGAGCGCCTAGACCCGCGCCTCTACTTCCGCGCCAGCCGCAAACACATCGTCGGCCTCAAGTGGATCACCCGCATCGACCCCTCGGTCTCCGGCGGTCTCGAACTGCAAATGAAAGGCGGCCAGACAGTGGAGATGTCCCGCCGCCAGGCCGCCCGATTCAAAGAAGTGATGTCGCTGTAGCT
This sequence comes from Bryobacteraceae bacterium, assembly GCA_044359315.1. Classification (GTDB taxonomy): domain Bacteria; phylum Acidobacteriota; class Terriglobia; order Bryobacterales; family Bryobacteraceae; genus JAPKYZ01. The sequence continues at coordinate 636 of JBIKMK010000131.1, forward strand.
GGTACTCGTCGCCGCGCCGCAGGTGGCGCAGGCTGTCAGCCTGCAGCAGGACTTGAGTCCCGCCACTACGTACGCCACCCACGCCACTAGCAACGCTGAGCCAAGGGAGGACTGAAGTCCTCCTGCAGGCTGAAAGCCTGCGCCACCTTAAACCCTACGCCGGGTTGGCCGCCATGAACGTGGAGATCTCCGCCACTTCATCCGCCGTCAGCCGGAACTCCGCGGCACCGATCACGCCATCCACTTGCGCCTTGGAGCGCAAGCCGACAATGGCCGCTGTCACCTCGGGCCGCCGCAGCGCCCAGGCAATGGCAACTTCACCTGGAGACCGGCCATGCCGCGCGCCCATCGCGCGGAGCAGTTCCACCAGCGCCAGGTTGCGCGAGAGCTTCGGCTCCTGGAAGTGCGGCGTGTTCTTGCGGAAGTCGTCAGCCGGCATCTGCGCGATGCGTTCGGCCGTCATCTTGCCGGTCAGCAAGCCGGACTTCATGGGCGAATAGGCCAGCACGCCGATGTTGTGCTCCGCGACATAGGGCAGCTGTCCGTCTTCGATTTCAGGCGACAGAATCGAATACGGCGGTTGCAGCGACGTCAGCGGGGCAATCGCGTGCGCGCGCTTCAGCTGGTCAACCGAAAAGTTGGAGACCCCAATCCAGCGGACCTTGCCTTCCTTCTGCAACTCGGCCACCGCTCCCCAGCCCTCTTCCACATCTTCGTCCGGTTGCGGCCAGTGGATCTGGTAGAGGTCGATCACATCCACACCCAGACGCCGCAGACTGGCCTCGCATTCGCGCTTGATCGAATCCGCCTTCAGGCACGGGATGATGTTGCCTTGTTCGTCCCAGGTGCGCTCACACTTGGTGAAGATGTAGGGCTTTGAGCCATGGGACTTCACCGCCCGGCCCACCACTTCTTCGGAATGCCCCAGGCCGTAGATGGCCGCCGTGTCGATCCAGTTCAGCCCGGCATCGAGGCCCGCGTGGATGGCCGCGATGGAATCATCATCGTCCTGAGGCCCCCACCCAAACTTCCAACCGCCGCCGCCGATCGCCCAGGCGCCAATGCCCAGGGGCGTCAAGTGAAGATCGCTATTGCCCAGTGCTCGAGTTTGCATCGACTCTCAGATTACCGCGCCGTCAAGTGATTTGTGATTGATCCCGCCAAGCCGCAAAGGCGCAAAGAGTTCTTTTCGGCTAGCCTCTTTTCTTTTGCGGCTTGGCGCCTTTGCGGGAAATCAAGCGCGTGAACTTGGGACCGGTCACTTGCCGCGCAGATACGGCACGCGGCCGGGCGTCGTCACCGGGACGCTCCACAACGTGCCGCCCGCCGTGATGAACAGCGTCTTCAGGTCCGTGCCGCCAAAGGCACAGTTGGTGACTTCATCCACCGGCACCGGAATGAACTCCAGCAGCTTGCCCGCCGGAGACAACACATAGACGCCGCCCTTGAACTTGTCGGCCGTCTCAAACGGCGGGTTCGGCTTGGTCGTTCCACCGGCAACATAAAGCCTCCCCAACTGGTCCATCTTGATCCCATCCGGACCCCGCCCATCACCCCAATCAAAGATCAGCTTGCGGCTCTGCGGATCGATGGAGCCGTCAGTCCGCAGATTGAAGCGGAACAGCGCCCGGGTGACGCCCTTGGTGTTGTTGTTATTGTCGGCCACGTACAGAAACTCATCTCCCGTAGAGACCAGCACGCCGTTGGCGCGATCGATCTCATGCGTGATCACGCGCGACACCTTGCCGGGGCCATCAATGCGGTAGACGCCCTCCACGGTGCGCCCTTGGGCGTCCACCATCTCCATCCCCTCACGCGAGCCGTAGCGTGGGTCGGAAAAGTAGATGCGGCCCTTGGAATCGATGGTCACGTCGTTCGGCTGGTTGAACCGGTGGCCGTCAAAGCGATCCGCCAGGACGGTGACCGTCCCATCGCGCTCCGTCCGAGTGACGCGGCGGTTGGACGCTTCACAGGCGATGAGGCGCCCTTCCGGGTCGATCAACAGGCCATTGGCATTGCCGGATGGCTCGCGAAACACCTTCACCTGCCCGTCGGGGGTGCGCCGCATGATGCGGTTGTGGCCCGTGAAGTAGAGGCTGCCATCCGGGCTCCAGGCTGGCCCCTCACCCGCCCCGACATCACCCAACCGCGTCGGCTTTGCCCCGGGGGCAAGGATCGGCTGGGCAAACGAGGAGGAGGCGAGGAAGATCGCGAGGCCAAGACGGCCCACCAACATTCGGCTTCGGTAGGTAGTGAGAAGCATACGAGAACAATCGTAGTCGTATCGTTGGCGTCAACGGGCGACGCTGAGGTCGCGGTGTGTAGCCCCATGCGTCAGCTTGGGGCTTGTTCCGGGGTCCGGAAGAAGCCCCAAGCTGACGCATGGGGCTAGCACTTCGCTAGTGCGTCATCGCGTAGAGGATGTAGTTGATCCCCACGCGGTAGGCGAGGCTGGTCATCTGTTCGGGGTACTCGGGGGTGTCAGCGTGCTCCCAGGCGTCACCGACGTCCATGTTGAAGTTGATGGCGACGATGGCGCGGCCCTTGGGGTCGTTGATCACTCGCCAGTGATCGGGCGTGGCGGTGGGCTGGATAACGAGATTGCCGCCCGGGCCTCGGCGGACGTGGCGCATGCCGGGGATCAGCACGCGCTCCTTGATACTGTAGAGCACGTTCAGGATGGCATCGCCGTCCTGCATGTCGACAATCGGTTCGCCGGGCAACACGCGGTCCATGGTTTGGCGGAACCGCTCCCAATCTTGCGGACCGTGGAAGTCATCGGCCATCAGGAAGCCGCCGCGGAGCAGGTACTCGCGCAGCTTCGCCGTCTCGGCATCGCTTAAGTCCCAGAAGCCCACTTGCGTCGCGTAGATCCAGGGGTAGTCGAACAGCTCCGGGTCGGTCAGGCGGACGTGCCGCCCATTGCCGATATGGATGCGGGTGAGGCGTTCAATCCCCATCGTGAAGTGAATGTCCGCCTCCGGCCAATCCTGCATCCACCAGCCACGCCGGAAGACCCGGGTGCCGCGATAGTCGGTGTACTGGAGCCGTAGGAAATGAAACTCGGCCGGAGGGCCAGGCGGAAGCGGGTCGCCGCTCTGGGCCGTGAGCATCACCGCCACGATCACGCATCCGGCAACGCCAACCGCACTGCGCCAGTGGGAGTTGCCGCGAGGACGCATGTTTGATTGTACGGGGCAACTCCCGCCATTTGAAGCATCGAACATTTCCCGCAAAGACGCCCAGGCGCCAAGCACTCCCTTTATGACTTTGCGGCTTGGCGGGAACAATCGAAGCCTAGATGCGGTGGAAGCCCTTCAAGATGTCGCGCAGCGAATAGCGGAGCGCAATCGGGCGGCCGTGGGGGCAACTGGTGGGGAACTCCGTGTTCGCCAATTCCCGCAACAGCCATTCCATCTTGGTCATGTCGAGCGGCATGTTGATCTTGATGGCGGCGCGGCAGGCGACACTGGCGGCGACACCGCGCCGAATGTCTTCCACCGATGCTCGGCGTAGCTCACCTTCGGCGATCTCCAGGATCTCGAAGATCACCCGCTCAATCTCACCCGTACCCAGCCCCGCCGGAGCAGCTTTGATAGCCAGCGTCCGCTGCCCGAACGGCTCCGCGTCAAAGCCCACGGCGGCCAGCTCATCGGCAATGCGGGCAAACTCAATCTGCTGGCCCACGGTGAGCGGGATGATCATGGGCAGCAGCAGTTGTTGCCGCTCCGCTTGACCACGACGGCGGAGCACTTGCTCAAACAAGATGCGTTCATGCGCCACGTGCTGATCGATGATCCAGAGTCCGTCACGACCGGCCGCGATGATGAAGCTCTCATGTAGTTGGCCCAGGGGCCGTAGATCGCGCAGGATCTCAAGGGACGCGGCTTCGTCCGCCCAGGCTCCCATGGGCAACGGGCCGTGCGTGTCCGGCACGGGCAAGCGGGCCGGGGCAGCGGAGACTGTCGACGACACCGGAGTGGTTGCGACAGGCGGCGCGGGAAGCGGCGATGCGGGCCAGTGCGGCGAGCCGGACGGCCGCCCGGAGTTGTCCGGGGGAATCGGACTCACCCCAATCACCGGCAACTCCACATCTTGCGCGCCGGGGATCACCATGCGGGTCATATCCGGGCTAGTGCCGGGTGGGGTCCAGTTCAGATCAGGCGAAAGCAGGCGCGGCTGCATGGCCACCGACGGTGGCAGAGGCACGGACTGCAACTGCATCGAGAATTCCGACATGGGCAAGTCCGTAGCGGGTTGCGGACCAGGGGCGGGCGGCAAAGGCAGCGACGATACCGGACGCGCGTCCATCAGCAGGGCACGCAAATGGTCCCGCACAAAGTCATGCACGATGGAGCCACGATGGAAGCGGACTTCGGTTTTTGAGGGATGGACGTTGACGTCCACCTCTTCCGGCGCGCAGTCGACAAATAGCAGCGCGAACGGATAGCAGGCCGGAGGCATCAGGTTGTGATACGCGGCGTGCAGCGCATGAACCAGCAGCTTGTCGCGAATGAGACGGCCGTTGACGAAAAGATAAACCGAGTTGCGGTTCATCTTCTGCACCTGGGGCTGCGAGACAAAGCCGTAGAGACGGAAGCCTTCTTTCTCGGCCGCGGGCACCTCCACCAGATCAGCCAGCGTCTCACTGCCAAAGACCTGGAAGACGCGGTCGCGAAACGCGGTCACCGGGGTGACGAACAGCAGCCGTCCACCGTTGTGGTTCAGCTCAAACGTCTTGTCCGGATGGGCCAGCGAATAGTGAGTGACCAGCGAGGCGATATGCGCCAGCTCGGTCGGCTCCGTGCGGAGAAACTTGCGGCGGGCCGGGACGTTGTAGAACAGATCCCGCACCGTGATGGTGGTACCGGGGGCCAGCGCCGCCTCATCGCAGCGCACCATCTTGCCGCCGGCGATCTCAATATGTGTACCCGTCGTCTCGTCGCGAGAATGGGTGTCCAGATCGAGACGTGAGACGGAGGCGATAGAAGGCAGTGCCTCGCCGCGGAAGCCCAGCGTCGAGACCGAAAACAGATCCTCCACTTGCCGCAACTTGGAAGTGGCGTGGCGCTCAAAAGCCAGCAGTGCGTCGTCGCGCATCATGCCATGGCCATTGTCGACGATGCGGATCAGGCGGCGACCGCCATGCTCGACATCCACGCGCACTTCCGTGGCACCGGCATCGAGCGAGTTCTCGAGCAGTTCCTTGACGACGGAGGCGGGACGTTCCACCACCTCCCCGGCCGCGATTTTGTTGGCTATCGCATCCGGCAGGATGCGGATTCGGCCCATGGATCTAGCTTACGCGGGTTCCCACGCCTACTTGATCACGATGCCGCGTTCTTGCAACAAGGTGCCTGTGCGTTGCAGCAGGTTCAACAGGTTGCGCCGGTACTGAACGGAGTTGGTGACCAGGTCCGATTGCGCCTGGGTCAACTGGCTTTGCTGGTTCAGGAGGAAGAACAGGGTGCTAACGCCCAGGTCGTATTTCTTCTGCTCCGCTTCCACTGACTTCTGCGCCAGGTCGGCGGCGATCTTGGCCAGGTCCACCGAGGCGCGCGAGTTCTCCACTTGCGAGATGGCGTTCAGAACTTCCAGGCGAGCGTTCTGTTCAAACTGCCGCACCTGCAGCGCGTCGATCTTTTTGGTGACCGTCGCGTCGGCATAGTCTGCGGCGGCGCGGCGATCCTTGATCGGCAGGCGCAGAGTTAGGCCCATGCCGTAAACCGGGAACCCAAAGCCCCACATCTGAGACCAGGCATCACCAAAACCGCCCGGAATCAAAGTGGTCGAGGTAAGCGGCAGACCATCAGGGCCCACCACCCGGGTGGTCCGGACTTGGTTGCCACCGCGGCCTTGCGCGGTATAGATGCCGTTCAGGGTCAAATCGGGCTTCAGATTGTTGGCGGCCGCCTTTAGAGCATAGTCGTCCACCACCAGATCCTGCCGTTGGGTCTTGATGTCGGGACGGTTGCGGAGAGCATTGGCTACCAGGGCTTCGCGGTCAAACGGCTTGTTGTCGCTGGGCGGCAAGACCGATTCCGAGAGCACGATGGCCAGCTTGCGGACCTCGGGGTCAAGGTCGATACCCGCCTGGCGGCGCAACGCATCTTCAGTTTGCTGGAGGCGGTACCGGGCTTGGGTCACCACCACTTCCGCGCGGGCATACTGCGCCTGCGGCTGATAGATTTCCAGCGACGAGATCGCGCCTAATTCCAACTCGCGCTGAGCGCGCTTCAAGCTGGCATCCGCCAGCGCGAGCGCTTGTTCCTGCACGCGCAGATTCTCACGAGCACCAATCACATCCCAGTAAGCATTTTCGGCCAGCGCCAGCAAGCGCTGGATTTGATCTTCCAGCGACAGTTCGCCGACAGTCAGGCGCGAACGAGCCAGCAGGACGGGCAGCTTATTCACGTAGGTGCCCCGGTTGCGCAGTAAGGGCTGAGTAAAACGCAGGTCCAGGTTGGAGTTGAGCGCCGGGTTGAAGTTCTGGAAAGAGTTGTTGTTGGAGAGCTTATTGAACCGGTATCCGAAGTTCAACTGCGTACCACTGGCCAGCGTCTGCTGGTAAGTAAGGTTGGCCGGTTGGGTTAACTGGCTGAGGGTGGCGGCACCAGCAAGAGCATCGGTGGTGGGTGTGATCTGGCGTTGTGGCGAAACGTTGGCCGTCACGGTAGGGTCAAAGACACCAAAGGCCCGCGTGATCGCATTGCGCTGCGGTTCGATCAAGGCCTTCTGGATCTGGATGTCGGTGCTGTTAGCCATCACCAGCTCCAGGTAGGAGCGCAGTGATAACTCCAGCTTGTCGCCCACCACGTAGTCGGCCAGCTTGGTGGGCCCGGCCAGTTCCACGTTGGGCATCTTCGGATTGAAGACGTAGTTGAAGTACTGCTTCGTCCCGAAGCGTGGATACTGCGGGCCGATCTTCTCCGCCGCCACGGCCGCGGGCATGGGCTGATTAATCTGGGGCGCGTTGTCGGCCGCAAGGAGTGTAAGGCCGAAGGCCCAGGATACGATTGCTAAAAGTCTCATTGTTATTCGTAACGAATTGCCTCGATCGGATCGAGCTTCGCCGCCTGCACGGCCGGATAGATACCAAACACGACGCCAATACCCACCGAGACGCCGAAGGCGACCACGATGGAAGATGTGGTGACAACGGTGGACCAGCCCGCCGCCGAAGCAATCAGCTTCGACAGTGAGAATCCGAAGACAATGCCGATGAGGCCGCCCAGGATCGAGATCAACACCGCTTCAGTCAGAAACTGCCGGATGATGTCGGCCTGCCGGGCGCCGATGGCGCGGCGGATACCGATCTCTCGGGTGCGTTCCAGCACCGTGGCCAGCATGATGTTCATGATACCGATGCCGCCCACCAGCAGGGAAATGCCCGCGATGCAAAGCATGACGACATTGAAGATGAACTGGGTGCGTTTCTTCTGCTCCAGCAGGCCTGCCGGCACGGTGACGTTAAAGTCACCGGCATCCTTGTGAGTTGAAGCCAGGATGGCCGTGATCACCGACGCCGTCTCCACCGAATCGGCACCCGGTTTCACCTTCAGATAGATGCCGTCGATTTCGTCTTTCAAGAAGCTGTTATTGTCTTCAAACCGGCGCATCACCGTGTTCAGCGGAGCGATCACCATGTTATTGCGGTTGGTGACTTCCACGCCTTCGACATCGGCGTCACCGGCGGCCTGTTGTGACAAGACGCCGATCACTTGCAGCCATGTGTCATTGATCTTGACGTAGCGGCCGACGGCGCCGCCTTCGTAGCCCAGCAGGTTCACCTTGGCGGATTCACCCAGCACGCAAACGGGCGATGAACTCTGGTTGTCCTCGTCGTTGAACCAGCGGCCTTCGGTCACCTTCAGCGAGTTGATCTCCAGGTAATCCGGCTCCACGCCAATCAGCAGCGGAGGCTCTGAGGCAGTCTTGGGCAGCACCCGCAGCGGCTTAAAACGCTTGCGGGGCGTCGCGGCCTCGATCGCCTGGACGTTTTCGGTAATGGCGCGGTAGTCGCGGAACGTCATGCCGGGCGAGATCAGCCGCCGGGCTTGCAGTTCATTGCGGTCCACGGCTTCTTTGGCTTCGATGATGATGTTGTTGACGCCCAGCAAGTCAATGTAGCTCATCATCTCTTTCTGTGCGCCCGCAGTGATGGACAACATCGCCACCACCGCGCCCACACCAAAGATCATGCCCAGCATGGTCAGCAAGCTGCGCAGCTTGTGGACCAGGAGGCTTGAAAGCCCCATGTATATTTCAGGAAGTAAGCCCGAGAGGTTTGCCATGTCAGTTTCGACTACTTATGATTTGGGCATCGGCATGCCCGCCGCGCCGCCACCGGCGGG
>JBIKMK010000132.1:0-8921 GCA_044359315.1 Bryobacteraceae bacterium
ACAGCTTGTTCGTATTGGCGGCAATGTACTCCTGCGCACGGACTTCGATGCCCTCCTTTATCTTGTCGTCCAAAGTGCCCGACTCAAGTAGCGCCGATACCAGAAGACGGCCGAGGTCGTCCTGGGCGTTAAGGCGATTGTTTATTATCCCCAGTACTTTCTCGGCCTCGGGAGTCTGCATCCCTGCTGCGGATAAGTGCTGCTCGAGCTCCTTCAGGAGCGCCATGAGTTGTCGGCGTTTACTTTTCGTAAGAAAAGTACCCGCAACCTTGTTGATCACATCATAGTCAGACTCGATAACAAGTCGCGGATACTGCGTCCGGCAACGATTCCATGCTGCACCGAACATGATCGTGTACGCGCAGGTAATCGTTTGCTGGCTTCTTTCTGGAGGGGTCGAGTTCAGCGAGATCTCATGTTCAACGCTGTGGACCTCGGCACGCACGTCAACCTCTGGAATTTGGACTACTACACGGCTTGCATCTTGCAGGCTGACGGTCACGGCCCAGCGTTTGAACTTCTGCGGGTCAATGGTAGCGTTTGCACGCATGGGCCCGTAGAGGAAGCCGTTGAAGCGCACCAGGCAGATAGCGCTGGGGGCATGGTCCATCTCGATGGACACTCCTCGCGCAAGCAGGTTCTTCAGCTCGGTCACATTGGGATTGTCGATATCGACGATTTCAACCAGTTCGTCTGCCCTCGGAACATCCGTAACTTCGTACTTTGTCTGGAACCGGGATTTGTCGGGACTGTTATCCCACGCCGGAGCCTGCTCTATGCTGCCGCTCATGAGGCGGCCCGGGTCGGCACGTTGGAATCCGTCCGGTACCTTCCACCACACCAAGCCGTTGTTGGTAAAGTCTGCGCGATTCACCGGCGTTCCGTCCGCCCAAATGAGTGGCACTAGTGTCGCGAATCGGTTTCCGCTGCTCTCAAATGGCTCCTGGGCGACGGCCATGATCAGCTAGCAGTCTGGAAACCCTTCATCCCAATACATGTGTCATCTCCGTTTTCCGCGAAACGCCGTGCTGGCGCTAATGACCTACCGACTCTATCCACGAGTCGGAACTAAAGTCTCGGCTCATCATAGCTTCTTTCAGCGCCTCCCTTCTACCGCATATCAGGTGCCCTTAAGGGGCTTTCGGGTACCGAGCCGGATTCGTTGGGGAAGTTGTTCTTCCTCAAGCTCACGCTCTAAGGTATCCTGCGCGGCATCAGCGAGACTGCCGAGGCGATCGACCAAGCCCAGAGCGAAAAGGACCCAAGCATAGTTGCCGATGTGCACACCCGTATCGCCCTTCTCAATTCTGTTGAGCGTCATGCGACTGATGGAAGCTCGCTCAGATAAGATCGCCACCGGGATCCGCCGTCGCCGCCCGGCGTCGCGGATGTCGTGACCCAGCTTGCGCAAGGCCCGTACGACCGATATGGGTAGAGCGACGGATGAGTGAGGTTTCACTGGATGTCCAGTATGAAAGACGTTAGACAGGTTTTAGTATACGAAAATGGGCGTTAATTGGAGGAAGGGAAAGTCTCGCGAATGAGTGTGGGCAGTTGCTTTTCACGTCGTCAGGCTAATGGTAATCGCCCTGCGTAAGCGAGGTCCTGATGAGCTACGGCTTCGCATCGAATTAGCCCCTCACGTCGTCCCAATGCCGAAAGTTGGACTTGGGCCAATGCCCGAGTCGAGCGTGACTCTTTGCTGGGCTTCGCGCCGCTGAGTGATGGCTTCTCTCCAGAGGGAGGCACCGCAGCGTCAATCGGCTCTATCCACCTTCAGTTCTCGCCGCGAGATGCGTTGGCTGCGGCGGTTCCGGTAGGCCCGGCTGGTCCGCTGGGATCTCTCGCCGCTGTTGGCCTTACCTTAAGCCAGCTTCGTGGGGCACCCGGCCGGGCAGAGTGCCCACAGCATGACCCGAGTGTTGGCTCCGTTCGCGGCGGGTGACTATCTGTTTAGTCTCGGCGACTGCGCGGACAAGCGAACTGGAGCCAGAACAAAGATGTGCCAATGCCCTGTTGGTTCTCCAGCGCCTTGCCCGCGGCCGGTGTTGAGATAAGCTGGGCACGTATGTGGCAGCAGCTAGTCGGGCGAATGTTGCGGAGTACCTGGGCGGCGCTCGCCTTGAGTGTCACTCTGCGTGCTCAGGGGCCCGTCAGCTTGGCGGCGGCGGAGGCACTGATCGAGCAGGAGCGTCTGCCGGAAGCCCAGCAGGTGCTTCAACAGCTGATGAAGCAGCAGCCGGACACGGAAGTGGCGTTCCGGTTGGGCTACGTGCAGTTCCGGCAACGCGATCTGGCGGCCGCCAAACAACAGTTCGCCGAAATTGTCCGCAATGCGCCGCCAGCCTACAATTCCCGTTACTTCCTCGGCCGCATTGCCTTGTTGGAGAACCGTGCGGCGGAGGCGGTGCAGTGGCTGGAGCCTGTCGTCGCGTCGCGAGAAGTGGTCTATGATGCGGCGGCGCAGTTGGCGGCGGCCTATCAATCAAGCGGGCAAGCGGGCCGGGCCATCGAGCCATTGGGCGTGGCCATCCGGCAGACGCCCTGGGATGGCGCTCTCTACTACCGGCTGGGCCGGTTGCGCCAGCAGTTGGGCCAGGCGGAATTGGCGCGCGAGGCGCTGGCCACCGCAGCGCGACTCAAGAGCGCCAGCGCTGCCGACGTGGAGACATTGATGCGGATCTCGAGCGAGGTGCAGCAGGGGCACCTGATGCAGGCTACGGACCTGGGCCGCCGCCTCCTGGCCCGACCGGAAACTGATCCCGCAGCCCTGGTTGCGCTGGGATTGGGGTGGATCAGAGCCGAGTTGATCCGAGAAGCAATTGAGGCCTTTCAGCAGGCGCTAAAGCGCGATCCCGCCCACTTTGCCGCGCAGTTCAATCTTGGCTTGGCGCTGGTGCGCTCCGGTCGCGCCGCCGACGCCTTGGCACCGCTCGCGCGCGCGGTGCAGTTGCTGCCTCAATCACCGGACGCACAATTGACCTTTGGCTTGGCGGCGGTGATGACCCAACGCTATGCCGAAGCTCGGTCCCCGCTGGAAGCCGCCCGGCGCCTTGATCCATCGAATCCTCGGGTGGCCTCGCTGCTTGCCACGGCCTATCTGCGCACTGGCGGGGCCGCCGCCGCCGTGAAACTGCTCCGCGATTCGGGAGCCGCCGCCGCTGCTGACCCGTCGGGGGCGTTGATGCTGGTCGAGGCTCTTGATTCCTCCGGTCAAACTGAGGCCGCCGTAGATGCGGCGCGCCAGGCGGCTGGCCGGTTCCCGCAGTTGGCCACTGCGCACATGGCACTTGCACAACAGTTAGCCCGCGCCGGACGATACGAGCAGGCGCAGCCGGTCTTTACCCGTGTGCTGGAACTGGAGCCGGGTCAGCCCGAGGCCGCCCTGGGATTGGCCGACACGCTTCAGCGCGGCGGTGATCACGCCGCGGCGGTGGAGGCATACCGGCCCGCACTTCAGTACCGGTCTACCACGCTGGCCGCGCGCCTGGGTTCCGCCCGCAGTTTGGTCGCGCTCCGGCGTCTCGACGATGCGCGGAAGATGTTGGAGGAAGGCCTACCGGACCACGCAGCGGCGTCGGCGCTGCGGCTGGAGTTGTCACGCGTTTATGCCCGGTTGGGATTGACGGAGATGGCGGAACGGGAAGCGCAGGCTGTCCAGCAGTTGAGAGAAAGAGGGGACAGGCCTTGAGATTGGCTCTATTGACGGTCGGTGTGCTCTTGGCGGCACAGTCCCCAGCCCCTAGAGCTTTTCGCGATGTGGCAACCTCGGCCGGTTTGCGCGATGTCATCATCTCCGGCGATGTCCAGAAGAAATACGTTTTGGAAGTGAACGGTAGCGGAGTCTGCTGGCTGGACTACGACCACGACGGCTACCTGGACTTATACCTGGTGAACGGCTCCACCTTGGCGAGGTTACAAGGAAAGGCTCCGTCTACAACCACCAATCATCTCTACCGCAATCTGCACAACGGCACCTTTGCTGATGTGACCGCCAAAGCCGGGGTCCCGGGCCGCGGCTGGGGATTTGGCTGCGTCGCGGCCGACTTCGATAACGACGGAAATGTCGACCTCCTGGTAACCAATTTTGGACCCAACATTCTCTACCGCAATGGCGGCCAAGGCACATTCACCGATGTGACGGCAAAGGCGGGCGTCGCGGGCGGCGGCATCTGGCATGCGGGCGCGGCGTTTGCCGACTACGACCGCGATGGCGACCTGGATCTGTTCGTGCCCGGCTATCTGGAGTTCAACGCACAGACTCCCGAGTTGAAGACGTGCGAATATCGCGGCGTCGTGGTGCATGCGTGCGGCCCGCTGGGCTACCGGGGCGCGCCGGATTCGCTCTATCGCAACAATGGCGACGGCACGTTCACCGACGTCACGGCTGCTGCCGGTATGGCCGACCGCAAGCTCTATTTTGGCTTCCAGGCCGTGTGGGAGGACTTCAACAACGACGGTTGGCCGGACCTGTTTGTCGGCAATGATTCCAACCCGAACTACTATTACCGCAACAAGGGCGACGGCACGTTTGAAGAAGCGGGCACCACCAGCGGACTGGCCTACTCAGCCGACGGCAAGGAGATGTCCAGCATGGGCGTGGCGGTGGGTGACTATGACCGCGACGGCTGGATGGACGTCTTTGTCACCACGTTTGCCGGTGATAACTACGTCTTGTTTCACAACGACGGCGATGGGTTCTTTGCCGACGTCTCCTTCCCGGCGGGTGTGGGCGAGCCTACGGTACCCTACCTCGGCTGGGCAGCGGCGTTCTTCGACTATGACAACGACGGCTACCCGGACCTGTTTTGTGCCAACGGGCATGTCTACCCGGAGGTGGATGGCCGCATTCGTGAAACCTACCGGCAGCCGCTCCAACTGCTGCGGAATCTGGGGAACGGCAAGTTTGCCGATGGGTCCGCGGCTGCCGGGTTGCGGGCGCTCAAGCCAGTTTCAGCGCGCGGCGGCGCCTATGCCGATTTCGACAATGATGGCGATCTCGACGTGGTGATCTCGGTGATGGACGCGCCGCCCGTGTTCCTGCGCAACGATTCGGCGGGGGCGGGGGATGGGGATGGGGCACGGTGGGTACGTTTGACGCTCGAAGGGGTGAAAAGCAATCGCGCCGGAATTGGGGCGCGCGTGAAGATGACGGCCGGTGGACGAACGCAAACCGCTTCCCCGCGGGCGGGTGAAAGCTACCTTTCCAGCCACGACCCCCGTCTGCATTTTGGGCTAGGCACTGCCCAGGAGGCCGATATCGAAGTCATCTGGCCCAGCGGCAAACGCAGCCGCCATCTCAAACTGGCCGCTGACCGCGAGCATCGGCTCCGCGAACCGGAATAAAACTGTACAAAAGTTAAATTTTCTATTGTGTTTCTAAAAAAGCGGTGATATTCTTTCGCAAGTCCACAAATTTAGCCAGGAGTTTCCCATGCTTCGTAGCTTTGTGCTCCTTTTCGCCGTTGCCGCATTGGCCCTTAACGCACTTGGGCAAGGCACTACTCTGGGGTCGATTGTCGGCAACGTCATTGATCCCTCCGGTGCTGCCGTGCCTGGTGCGAAAGTGACGGTGCTGAATACCCAAACCGGTGTGCCGCGAGAGATTGCCACCAACAACGATGGCTTTTTCCAGGCGCTCTCGCTGATTCCTGGCATCTACAGCGTGGAGGTAACCGCACCGAATTTCAACAAGCAGCTTCAAGACAAGTTGAAGTTGGAGGTCGCCGGTGCGATCTCGCTCAGCTTCCGGTTGAGCGTTGGCCAAGTGAGCGAAACGATTCGCGTAGAGGCGGAAGGCGAACAATTGAAGGCGACCGAAGGCGTCATCTCCACCACCATCGACAACTCAAAGGTGGTGGAATTGCCGCTGAATGGCCGCAACTTTAACAATCTGATCCGGTTGACACCCGGCGCCACACGGGGCACCAACGGTGGCGGTCCGACGTTGAATTCAACTACGTTCTCGGTCACCGGCAGCCGGAGCGACAACTCAAACTACACGCTGGACGGCACCTACAACAACGGGACGTTTTTCAAGACCGCGGCTATTGCTCCATCGATCGACGCCATCTCCGAGTTCAAGATCCAAACCAATATGTCGGCCAAATTCGGCGCGGCGGCCGGGGCCAATATCGCGGTCTCTATCCGCTCCGGCACCAACGAATATCACGTGACCGCGTACGAATTCCTGCGCAATTCCGAACTCGATTCCCGCGATTATTTTGCCGCCCGGCGGCCCCCGTTTAAGTTCAACCAGTTTGGCTTCACTCTGGGCGGCCCCTTGTCGATCCCCAAGGTCTATAACGGAAAGAACCGGACCTTTTTCTTCTTCAATTACGAGGCCTTCAGGCAGCGCCGGGGCGTCACCCAATTGGGAACCATCCCCAACGCGGCCTGGAAGTCTGGTGACCTATCGCGCACTCTGAACGGCCAAGCGCCTCTGGCAGCCGTATTCGACCCCTTCACCGAGCGCCGGACGGGCACCAATGCCGCGGGCCAGCCGATCTTCACCCGCGACGCCTTCGCGAACAATCAGATTCCGCTCTCCCGGGCTCCCGCCTACGTGAGAGCCTACATGGGTCTGTGGTTCCCCAATACGCTGTCCCTCAACCCGAGTGTTAACAATAGCAACTTCATCAACTCCACCAACGAGGCGCGTGATGACAACCAGACGCATACCAGGATTGACCACAAGTTCTCGGACAAGAACAATTTCTTCGGGCGTCTCTCCTGGACCGATGCCTTCCGGTCGGCACCTCAGAATCTTCCCAATGCTAGCCAGTCTACCTTCAATAAGTATCTGGGCTTGACCGTCAGCGATACTCACATCTTTAATCCCACCACCGTGCTGGACTTCCGGGTGGGCTATCTGCGGGCGAACCTCGGCCAGGGGCCGATCCACAAGTTCATCGACACATACCGCACCAACGGCCTGCAGAACGTGCCGACCAATTTCCGGAACTTCGATTTCCCGGTCAACTTCAACATCGTCAACGTCACCGGGCCGGGCAACGGCAACCTGGTCAATGGTCCTGACTTTACTTATCAAGGCTCGGTTGCCTTAACCAAGGTGATGGGCAAGCAGACGCTGGCTTTCGGATACGACTACACGCAACTCCGGATCATCCACGATTCGGTGTTTCTCAATTTTGATTTCAACAATGTCGCCACCTCGGACCCGCAGAATGTGGCGTCCACCGGCCATCCCTTTGCCAGCTTCCTGCTGGGCCTCAACAACGGAGGCGGACGGATCACCGGAGAAGCGGACCTGGACGTCTCTCAGAAGCTGCACCACCTGTGGGTGCAGGACGACATTCGCCTGACCAGCAAATTGACCGTTAACCTTGGCCTCCGATGGGAATACAACGAGTGGCCCCACCATCGT
The DNA here is from genome assembly GCA_044359315.1 of Bryobacteraceae bacterium. Taxonomy (GTDB): domain Bacteria; phylum Acidobacteriota; class Terriglobia; order Bryobacterales; family Bryobacteraceae; genus JAPKYZ01. Next base: position 7,388 of record JBIKMK010000132.1, read on the forward strand.
CGCGGCCGCATGGGCGGCTTCGATTCGATCGGCGGCAACTTCTATTGGACCGGCAGGAACCCGATCACCGGCGCTCCCGCGAACATTCAGAAGACCATTGCCAGTCCGCAGTACGCCAACTTCGCCCCACGCATCGGCTTTGCCTACCGGCTGATGCCTCGCACGGTCCTGCGCGGCGCTTATGGCATATTCTTTAACCCGCCGGCAGGGTGGGAATGGTCAACCGGCCGTGGCAATTGGCCTTACTCGTTGTCGGATAACCTGACCGGCATCAATATCGCGGGGTCGACCCCCACCCGAGCCGATCAGTTCTTCGGCTCATTCGATCCGGCCCGAGTGGCTCCTTCCGCTCAACACACGATTGCCCGCGATCTGCAAACGCCTTACATGCAGAACTGGAACATCGGCGTCGAGCACCAACTGACCCAGACCCTGCTGCTGGACGTGAACTACCAAGGTGCAAAGGGTACCAATCTATCTAGCTTCCTGAGCACCAATGACCCCGCTCCCGGGCCGGGCGACCCCAACCCTCGCCGCCCGTGGCCGCAGGCCGGAGCCTTTAGCGAGCTGAAGACGATTGGGTCATCGCGCTATCACGGCCTCACCGCCAAGGCCGAGCAACGCCTGAATAAGGGGCTTACTTTCATCGCTTCCTACGCCTACCAGAAGAGCATCGACCTGAGCTCTGAGTTCGGCGGCACGTCGCCGCAGAACAACCAGAACATCAAGGCCGACATGGCCCCTTCGGGCTTTGACCAAACCCACGTATTCAATACGGGCTATAGCTATGCCTTACCGGGAGCAGCCATGAAGTCGCCCGCGCGGTGGCTGATCGGCGGGTGGCAAACCACCGGCATCTGGACCCTGGAGACGGGGCGTCCCTTTAACATCACCCTCCCGTTTGACAATGCCAACGTCGGTGCCCGCGGCAACTTCCAACGGCCGAACCTGGTGGGCAATCCTTACCCGGATGGATGGACCAAGACGTTTGGGCCAGGCGGGTCGTATTTCAATCAGGCCGCCTTTGCGGCGGCACCGGCCTTCCAGTTCGGCAACCTGGGCCGGAACGTGCTGCGCGGACCAGGCTTCAAGAACTTCGACATCGGCATGTTCAAGAACTTTGAGATCTCTGAGCGCTTCCGGATCCAATACCGGGCGGAGTTCTTCAATCTGTTCAACAACGTGAACTTCAGCAACCCGGGTGGCTCGTTTGGTACTCCGAACTTTGGCCGCAGCACCGGAACACAGAATCAGCAGCGGTCGATTCAGATGGGCCTGAAGCTTTACTATTGACGCGGATGTTTCTTCCGTTCCTGCTGATTGCCGCCGGGGCCGTTGCCGCTGCCCCGGCGGACGATTTGGCAGCGGTGGAGCGTGCCGCCTCCCAGTTAGTCTCCACTCAGCCGACGGCGGAGAACTGGCAGAAGCTGGGCCTCGCCCGGTACTTGCAGAACCGGTTTGAGCCAGCGATCGAGGCCTTCAGCGAGGCCGTCCGGCGCAATCCTAACCTCTGGACATCGCACCTTTTTCTGGG
>JBIKMK010000133.1:0-8824 GCA_044359315.1 Bryobacteraceae bacterium
GCCGGGTGTGTTTTTTGAAAAGCAGCAGGCGCAAGGCTACTTCCTCGGCAAGATCATTCCGTATCGCGGCAGCTGGGTGGAGTTCGAATACGACAACAAGAACCTGCTGTATGTGCGTATCGACCGCAAGCGCAAGTTCTACGGCACGGTGTTTTTGCGCGCCCTGGGCTTGAAGAGTGATGAGCAGATCATCAAGGCCTTCTATCGCGAAACCCTGACGACGTTGCACCTGGGCGGCGGCAAACTGCGCGCCGATGTGTCTCGTTGGCTGGTGGGTTCCAAGTTGAGCTTTGCCATCACCAAGGGCGGCAATACGCTGGTTCCGCAGGGCCGCAAGGTCAACGACCGGCTCTTTAAGGAGCTGATGCAGAACAAGGTCACCGACATTGAAGTGGCCTCCAATGACATCGAAGGCGCTTATGTCGCCGCCGACGTCATTGACATGGAGACTGGCGAAATTCTGCTGGAAGCCAACCAGGAATTGCTGGCCACGCATCTGGAACGGCTGACCGCGGCCGGAATCCAGAAGTTGGAAATTTTCTTCCCGGAACGCGACGACGTCGGTACGGTCATTTCGGCCACGCTCCGCAAGGACGCGGTGAAGAGCCAGGAAGACGCGTTGCTGGAAATCTACCGCAAGCTGCGTCCGGGCGATCCGCCGACCCGCGATACCGCCAAGTCACTGTTCGACGGCATGTTCTTCGACGCCCGGAAGTATGACTTCTCCCGCGTCGGCCGCATGAAGTTCAACATCAAGATCCACGAGAAGGCCGACGCCACGTCGCTCGACAAGCGGACCTTGGATGAGAAGGACTTTGTCGACACCATCAGCTACCTGATGAAGCTACGCCGCGGTGTCGGCGCGGTGGATGATATCGACCACTTGGGCAACCGCCGCGTCCGCGCGGTGGGCGAGCTGCTGGAAAACCAATTCCGCATCGGCCTGGTCCGCATGGAGCGGGCGATCAAGGAAAAGATGTCGGTGTACCAGGAGATGTCGACGGCGATGCCGCACGACCTGGTGAACGCCAAGCCCGTGATGGCCGCCATCCGCGAATTCTTCGGCTCCTCGCAGCTGTCGCAGTTCATGGATCAAACCAACCCGCTTTCGGAGATCACCCACAAGCGCCGTCTGTCGGCCCTTGGACCGGGCGGTCTTTCCCGTGAGCGTGCCGGCTTTGAAGTCCGCGACGTCCACCCGACGCACTATGGCCGTATCTGCCCGATCGAAACGCCGGAAGGTCCGAACATTGGTCTGATTTCTTCGCTCTCCTGCTTTGCGCGCATCAACGAGTACGGCTTCATTGAGAGCCCCTACCGCCGCGTGCAGGAAGGTGTGCTGGCCGATCAGGTGAAGGTGTTGAACCCCGGTGATACCGCCTACAAGGTGGGCGATATCCTGGACCGGCGCGAACTGGATAAATCGAACGAAAAATTGGCCAAGGGTAAGATCCCGGCCGAAATTGAAGCCTACTGCGACTACCTGTCGGCATGGGAAGAGGATAAGTACCTTATCGCCCAGGCCAACGTGAAGGTGGACGAGTTTGGCCGTATGTCGAACGACCTGGTCAACGCCCGCAAGCAGGGCAACTTCGTCCTGGTCCATAAGGGCGAAGTGGAGTACATGGACGTTTCGCCGAAGCAGCTCGTCTCCGTGGCCGCCTCGCTGATTCCGTTCCTCGAAAACGACGACGCCAACCGCGCGTTGATGGGTTCGAACATGCAACGCCAGGCCGTACCGCTGCTGCGCGCCGATTCGCCCTATGTGGGCACCGGCATGGAAGGTGTGACGGCTCGCGATTCGGGCGCCGTGGTCATCTGCAAGCGCTCTGGTGTGGTCGATTCGGTGGACTCCGAACGCATCATCGTCCGCGTGGATGGTTCGGATGCACACGAAGGCCAGTTGTCGCGCGAAGTGGGTGCGGACATCTATCCGCTGACCAAGTTCAAGCGCTCCAATCAGAACACCTGTATCAACCAGAAGCCCATCGTCAAGCTGGGCCAGCGGGTGAAGAAAGGTGGCGTGCTGGCCGATGGTCCTTGCACCGACAAGGGCGAACTCGCTCTCGGCCGCAACGTGCTGGTGGCCTTCATGCCCTGGCGCGGCTACAACTTCGAAGACGCCATCGTGGTGTCGGAGAAGCTGATCAAGGAAGATTACTACACCTCGATCCATATTGAGGAGTTTGAAATCGAAGCCCGCGACACCAAGCTGGGACCGGAAGAAATCACGCGCGATATTCCGAACATCGCCGAGAGCTTCCTGAAGAACCTGGACGAATCGGGCATCATCCGCATCGGTGCCACGGTGAAGCCGGGCGACATTCTGGTGGGTAAGGTGACGCCCAAGGGCGAAACTCAGCTGACGCCGGAAGAGAAGCTGCTCCGCGCGATCTTCGGCGAAAAGGCCGGCGACGTGAAGGACGCTTCGCTTTACTGCCCGCCGGGCATTGAAGGCACGGTGGTGAACGCCAGCGTGTTCTCCCGCAAGGGTGCGGAACTGGACGAGCGGTCCAAGCTGATCCTGGAAGAGCAGATCGCCAAGCTGAACCGCAATCTGGACGACGAAAAGCGCATCCTGAACGACGAGCGCGCCAAGCGTTTGGCCAACCTGCTGGAAGGCAAGCAGGTGCTGGCCGACCTGCACGACGAAAAGACCAACAAGAAGCTGCTCTCCAAGGGCACCGACATTTCCCGCGACATGCTCGAAAAGATGCGCGCCAAGGACTTGAAGCGCATGCGCTTGAAGGACAAGGATCCGCGGCTGAACGAGCAGATCGACGAAATCGAAGAGATGACGTCGCGCCAGATTCAGGTGCTGGAAAAGATCACCGAAGAGCGCGTGGCCAAGTTGAAGAAGGGCGACGAACTGCCGCCCGGCGTTATCAAGCTGGTGAAGATCTACATCGCCATGAAGCGCAAGCTTTCGGTGGGCGACAAGATGGCCGGCCGTCACGGCAACAAGGGTGTCATCTCGCGCATCGTGCCCGAGGAAGACATGCCGCACCTGCCCGATGGCACGCCGGTGGAAATCGTCCTGAACCCGCTGGGCGTTCCCAGCCGTATGAACGTGGGTCAGATTTTGGAAACCCACTTGGGTTGGGCCGGTCAGAAGCTGGGCGTGAAGTATGCGACCCCAGTGTTTGACGGCGCCACCGAAGCCAACATCAAGGGCCAGTTGGTGGAAGCTGGTTTGCCGACCTCCGGCAAGATCCAGCTCACCGATGGCATGACGGGTATGCCGTTTGAGCAGCCGGTTACCGTGGGCATCATCTACATGCTGAAGCTGTCCCACTTGGTGGACGACAAGATCCACGCCCGCTCCATTGGACCGTACTCGCTGATCACGCAGCAGCCGCTGGGTGGTAAGGCGCAGTTCGGCGGCCAGCGCTTCGGCGAAATGGAAGTCTGGGCGCTGGAAGCCTACGGCGCGGCTTACGTGCTGCAGGAACTGCTGACGGCCAAGTCGGACGACGTGTTCGGCCGCGCCAAGATTTACGAGGCCATCGTGAAGGGCGAAGCCGCCGCCGAACCCGGCGTGCCGGAGTCGTTCAACGTGCTGATCCGTGAATTGCAGTCGCTGTGTCTGGACGTGCAGCTGGAAAAGAACCGGGTCACCGAGACGCTGGATACGGCGCTCGCGGCTGACTAGTTGGAAGAGAGAGCGAAGGAGAAGAGCCCACTATGTTCCGATCATCACCTTACGACCGCGCGAATCTGATCGCTGACTTTGACTCGATCCGCATCTCTCTGGCCAGCCCCGAAAAGATCCGGAGCTGGTCCCACGGCGAAGTCACCAAGCCGGAAACCATCAACTACCGGACCTTCAAGCCGGAACGCGATGGTCTGTTCTGCGCCCGCATTTTCGGACCGATCGCTGACTGGGAGTGCTTGTGCGGCAAGTACAAGCGCATGAAGCATCGCGGAGTTATCTGCGATAAGTGCGGCGTCGAAGTAACGTTGTCGCGCGTGCGCCGTGAGCGTTTGGGCCACATTGAGCTGGCCAGCCCGTGCTCGCATGTCTGGTTCTTCAAGGGCCTGCCATCGCGTATTGGCTACCTGCTGGACATTACGCTCCGTGAGCTGGAGCGGGTGCTCTACTTTGAAGCGTTTGTCGTCGTCGATCCGGGCGAGCTTTCCTCCATCGTTGAGATGGGCGAAGTGTTGAGCGATGAAGACAAGCGCAAGCTGGATGCGGATCACGGCCCCGGCAAGTTTGTCGCCATGATGGGTGCCGAAGGCATCAAGGAACTGCTCCGCAAGGTGGATTGCGAATCTCTCTCGGTGGAAATCCGCGAGAAGATGAAGACCGAAGCTTCGCAGCAGAAGAAGCTGAAGTACGCCAAGCGCCTGAAGGTGACCGAGAGCTTCCGCAAGTCCGGCAACAAGCCGGAGTGGATGATTCTGGATGTGATCCCGGTGATTCCGCCGGAACTGCGTCCGCTGGTGCCGCTGGATGGCGGCCGCTTTGCCACCTCCGATCTCAACGATCTCTACCGCCGCGTCATCAACCGCAACAACCGCCTGAAGAAGCTGATGGAGCTGCATGCTCCGGACGTGATCGTGCGCAACGAAAAGCGCATGTTGCAGGAAGCTGTTGACGCTCTGTTTGACAATGGCCGTCGTGGCCGCGTGCTGCGTGGCGCCAACAACCGCCCGCTGAAGTCGCTGTCCGATACGCTGAAGGGCAAGCAGGGCCGCTTCCGTCAGAACCTGCTCGGTAAGCGCGTCGATTACTCCGGCCGTTCGGTGATCGTGGTGGGTCCGGAACTGAAGTTGAACCAGTGCGGGTTGCCCAAGAAGATGGCGCTCGAACTGTTCAAGCCGTTCATCTATCACCGCCTGGAACAGCGCGGCCACTGCACCACGATCAAGCAAGCCAAGGAATTGGTGGAGCAGCAGGATCCGGTGGTGTGGGACATCCTGGAAGAAGTGATTAAGGATCACCCGATCCTGCTGAATCGCGCTCCTACGCTTCACCGTTTGGGCATTCAGGCCTTTGAGCCGGTGCTGGTGGAAGGTAAGGCGATCAAGCTGCACCCGCTGACTTGTACCGCCTTCAACGCTGACTTCGACGGTGACCAGATGGCCGTGCACGTGCCGCTGTCGCCGGAAGCGCAGATCGAAGCCGGCACCCTGATGCTGGCCTCCAACAACATCCTGTCGCCCGCGCACGGTGGCCCGATCACGGTGCCGACGCAGGACATGGTGTTAGGTCTCTACTACCTGACCAAGAACCGCCCGGGTACCAAGGGTGAAGGCCGTACGTTCGCTTCGATGGACGACGTCCTGATCGCCCTGGAAATGGGTGAAGTGGAAACGCTCTCCCCCATCAAACTGCGCTACACCGGCAAGGTGATCGACCTCACCAAGGCGTTCGATAGCCAGAACCTGCTGCACACCGAACCGATTGAGTTCGCCAAGCAGTACATGGATACCACCGTCGGCCGCGTCATCCTGAACGACACGCTGCCGGACGAAATGCCGTTCATCAACGGCCTGCTCAAGAAGAAGGGCATGGCGCAGTTGGTGCAGTATTGCTACCTGAAGTTCGGCCTGAAGACCACGGTGGAGATGCTGGACAAGATCAAGTCGCTGGGCTTCAACTACGCCACGCGCGCTGGTATCTCCATCGGCATCGACGACATGGTGGTGCCGGAATCGAAGGCGCAGTTGGTGAGCGACGCTGAAAAGCTCGTGATCGACGTGCAACAGCAGTATTCCGACGGTGCCATCACGCACGGCGAACGCTACAACAAGATCATCGAAATCTGGCAGAAGGTGACCGACGCGGTCTCCGGCGCCATGTTTAAGGTGATGGAAGACGACGACAAGTCGGGCCGCAAGCTGAACCCGATTTACATCATGGCCGACTCCGGCGCCCGCGGTTCGAAACAGCAGATCCGCCAGCTGTCCGGTATGCGTGGTTTGATGGCCAAGCCGTCCGGCGAAATCATCGAAACGCCCATCACGGCCAACTTCCGTGAAGGCCTGAACGTGTTGCAGTACTTCATTTCGACGCACGGCGCCCGTAAGGGCTTGGCCGACACCGCGCTGAAGACCGCTGACTCGGGCTACCTCACCCGCCGCTTGTGCGACGTGGCGCAGGACGTCATCATCAGCGAATCGGATTGCGGCACGCAGGAAGGTATCTACGTCGAGAACATCGTCGAAGCCGGCGAAATTATCGAAGCTCTCCGGGAGCGTGTGGTGGGCCGCGTGGCGTTGGAAGACAGCCGCGACTTTGAAGGCAACATCATCGTGGGTGTCAACCAGCTGATCGATGAAGCCCGCGCCTCGGCCATTCAGGCCGCTGGTATTGAGCGGGTCAAGATCCGCTCCGTGCTTACCTGCGAATCCCGCCGGGGCGTCTGCCAGCTCTGCTACGGTCGCAATCTGGCCACCGGACGCATGGTGGAACGCGGTGAGGCTGTGGGTATCATCTCCGCCCAGTCGATCGGCGAACCGGGCACCCAGTTGACCATGCGTACGTTCCACGTCGGTGGTACGGCGACCGGTCAATCGGAGCAGTCCCGCCAGGATGCCAAGTCCGACGGCTTCGTCCGCTTCGACGATGTCCGCACGGTGCGCAACGCCAAGAACGAATTGATCGCGATGAACCGCTCGGGTTATGTGGCCGTCGTCGATTCCAAGGGCCGTGAAAAGGAACGTTATCAGGTGGTCTACGGTGCGAAGATCCTTGTTGAGGATGGCTCGCCCGTGAAGGCCAATGAGATGTTGCTGGAATGGGATCCCTACACGTTCTCGATCCTCACGGAAGTCACCGGTAAGGTCCACTTTAAGGACATGATCGATGGCTTGACGGTGCAGGAGCAGGTTGACGAAATCACCGGCATGTCGCAGAAGGTGGTGATGGATTCGACGGACGAAAAGCGCGTCCCGACCGTCATCATCCGCGGCGAATCCGGCTCCAAGGCCGATGAGCGCCGTTACCTGATGCCCACCCATGCGCACATGATGGTGGAGAACGATCAGGAAGTGCACGCCGCGGACGTGATCGCGAAGATCCCGCGCGCCACCACCAAGACCAAGGACATCACCGGTGGTCTGCCCCGCGTGGTCGAATTGTTCGAAGCCCGCAAGCCGCGCGAAACCGCGGTGATGGCCGAGATCAACGGCACCATCCGCATGGGCGAAATCTCGAAGAACACCCGCAAGATCTACATCGTGCCGGAAGATGGCAACGAAGAGAACAAGCGGGAATACGCGATCCCCCGTGGCCAGCACGTCAACGTGCAGGACGGCGAGCGCGTCAAGGCGGGCGACCGTCTGAACGATGGCCCGCTGAACCCGCACGATATTCTGGGCGTGCTCGGCGAGAAGGAACTGCAGAAGTACCTGGTGAATGAGATCCAGGAAGTCTACCGTCTGCAGGGCGTGAACATCAACGATAAGCACCTGGAAGTCATCTCCCGCCAGATGATGCGCTGGGTGAAGATCGAGGACATTGGCGACACCGAATTCCTCCCCGAGGAAGTGGTGGACCGCTTTAAGTTCGCCGACGAAAACGACCGCGTGATCGCCGCCGACGGCCGGCCTGCTCAAGGTAAGCCGGTGTTGCTGGGTATCACCAAGGCGTCGCTGTCCACCGACAGCTTCATCTCCGCCGCCTCCTTCCAGGAGACAACGCGTGTCCTCACCGAAGCCGCCATCAACGGCAAGGTGGACTACCTGCGCGGTCTCAAGGAAAACGTCATCATGGGCCGCCTGATCCCCGCCGGAACCGGCATGGATTACTACCGCGCCGTGAAGATCGCCGGCGAAGACATCGTCGAAGAAGAGACGCAGCCCGAGGGCGATCCGCTGCTCGATTCGATGAACGGCTACGACGACGAAGCCCGCGCACTCTATGTGGGCGGCTTGAGCGAAGACCTGGGTCCCGACGATTCAACCCCCGAATAGGGTTTCAGGAAGGGACATCAGACGATGATCGGATTAGGGGCCGTTGCTTTGGCAGCGGCCCTTTCTCTTTCTCCGGTGGACGTTTTCTCGGAAGCGGTGCAGACAAGCATCCGGGCCAAGGTCCAGCAAGCCTGTGAGGCAGTGGATACGGCTGCCATGGGGCGTGAATGGGTGGACTTTACGCGTGGCCTCGATTCCGAAGCGGATGGCAAGCAGGCGTATGTGGGGTTCTTGAAGGAGCGCTACGAGTACAACATCGGCCGGTTGAATGAGGCTTACGGGCTCGACGCGCAGTCGTTTACTGAGCTCACATCCATGAACTTCAAATCGCTGGACCGGACGCGGAAGGCGGTGGTGGAAGATGACACGGCCTTTCTGTTCTCGCTGCGGGAGATCGTGGATCGTGTCTCCCGTGAGGCTGTGTCTCGTTGCCGCTAGGCCTGGATAACCACCTACGTCGAACCGCAGCCGCTCCCAGTCGGATGAGTTCTCGCCAAAATTGACTAGATCGCTACTGATAGTAGCCGCGGTACTCGCGTTGATGCCGCTTTACTCGCGGGCCGGGATAGTAGCCTCGCGGCGCAACGTACGATGGCCCCCAAGCGAGCGGCGGCGCAAAGTACACCGCCGGAGGCGCTACAACGTACCGGGGCGGCGGTGGTGCGACATAGACTCGCCGCGGGTAGTAGCGGGGTTGGGGGCCAACACGGACCGAGAAGCTTACCGCCGCCTCAGCAGTCAGACTGCCAGCCAGCAGGATGATCGGGAGCAAAAGTAACTGTTTCATGGTGCCTACTCCTGCCACTTCAAACGCGAACCGGCCCCGCAAGGTTGCGGAGCCGGGCGTTAAAGTCCGTCAATGATGTGGCTGAGGCTAGGCCTCCGGGCGGATCTAGGAAGC
>JBIKMK010000417.1:0-4501 GCA_044359315.1 Bryobacteraceae bacterium
GCAAACGCGAGGGCGAAGAGCTCGCCCCGGAAGAGATCGCTTTTCTGGTGGACGGCTATAACCAAGGCTCCATCCCTGATTATCAGATGTCGGCCTTTCTGATGGCGACGTTTTTTGCCAGCATGAGCGACCGTGAAGTGAGCGCGCTCACCGACTGTCTGATCCGCTCCGGCGAAACGCTCGATCTGTCAGATATCCCAGGCGTCAAAGTAGACAAGCATTCCACCGGTGGCGTGGGCGACAAGACATCCCTGATTGCTGCGCCTTTGGCGGCGGCGGCGGGTGTCGTGGTTCCCATGATGTCCGGACGCGGCTTGGGCCACACTGGCGGCACGCTGGACAAACTGGAATCGATTCCCGGCTTCCGGACCAATCTCACCATCGAAGAATTCAAGGCGCAATTGGCCACGCATGGGCTGGCCTTCATCGGCCAGAGCGAACAGCTCTGCCCGGCCGATGGCCGCGTCTACGCGCTGCGTGATGCTTCGGCCACGGTGGAATCCATTCCGCTGATCGCTTCCTCGATCATGTCGAAGAAGTGCGCGGAAGGCATCGACGCGCTGGTGCTGGACGTCAAGGTCGGCTCCGGTGCGTTCATGAAGAAGCAGGTGGAAGCCCGCCGCCTGGCGCAGATGATGGTGGGTATTGGCCGCCGCGCCGACAAGCGCGTTCAGGCCCTGATCACCGACATGAACCAGCCGCTCGGCTTTGCCGTCGGCAACGCGCTGGAGATCATGGAAGTCTCGCAGACGCTGCAGAACGCGGGTCCCGTGGATCTCACCCGGTTGTCGCTGGAATTGGCCGCCCGCATGATCTACTTGGGCAAGATCACCAAAACTTTGGACGAGGCGCGTGAACTGGCCCAGGCCAAGCTGCTCGATGGTTCGGGCTACCGCAAGCTGAAGGACGTCATTGCGGCCCAGGGCGGCAATCCGCAAGTGCTGGACCGCTTTGATCTGCTGCCCAACGCCACCGGTGCGCACGATGTCACGTCGCCCCGCGCGGGCTACATTTCGGCCATCAACGCCGAATACATCGGCACCGCCAGCGCCATGATTGGCGCGGGCCGTGCGACCAAGGAAGATGGCATCGACCCGGCCGTGGGCGTCATCCTGGAAGTGAAAGTCGGCACCAAAGTGGAAGCGGGCGGCGTGCTCTGCCGGCTCTACTACACCGACGACACCAACGTCGCCGAAGCGGCGGACTTTATCGAAGATGCCTTCCGCATCTCGGCCACGCCGCCGGAAGCGCGCGAACTGATTCTCGAAGTCGTCGGCTAACGGCCCCGCCCCATGGAGCGCTTCACGGGCCTGCTCGGGTTGCTGGCGATCGTGGGGGCGGCCTACGCCTTTTCGACTGACCGGCGCGCCATTCGGCCCACGGTGGTGCTGTGGGGCCTGGGGCTTCAATTCCTGTTCGCCTTCCTGGTGCTCAAGACTGGCTTCGGCCAGATTTTTCAAGCCGCCAGCGCGGGCGTCAACGCTCTGCTGCGCTATGCCGAAGAAGGCAGCGTCTTCCTGTTCGGACCTATCCTGGGCAAAGATAGCCAGCAGTTCGGCGTTGTCTTCGCCTTCCAGGTGTTGCCGATCATCATCTTCATCGCGGCCTTCTTCGCCGTGCTCTACTACTTCGGCGTGATGCAGTTGATCATCAAGGGCATGGCCATTGTCATGCGCCGCGTGATGGGTGCCAGTGGCGCGGAATCCACCTGCGTCGCCGCCGGTATCTTCATGGGGCAGACGGAAGCGCCTCTCACCATCAAGCCGTTCTTGGCCAACCTTACCCGCAGCGAACTGTTCTGTATCATGGCCGGTGGCATGGCCCACGTCTCGGGCGCGGTGATGGGTGCCTACGTCAAGATCGCGGGCGTCCAAGTGGAACACCTGCTCACCGCCGTCATCATGACCGCTCCGGCCACCATCATGCTAGCCAAGATGCTGATCCCGGAAACTGAGCAGCCGGAAACGGCGGGCGACGTGAAGCTTGAGATTGAAAAGCCGGGCGTCAATGTCATCGATGCGGCCGCCCGTGGCGCCGGCGATGGCGTGCAGTTGTGCCTCAACATCGCCGGCATGCTGATCGCCTTCACCGCCCTGATCGCGATGGTGAATGGCCTGCTCGGTTGGGTGCATACGCTCCCCGGGATGGGCTGGCTGCCCGGGTCGATGCAGTCGATCCTGGGCCTCGCCTTTGCGCCGATCGCGTGGCTGATGGGCGTCAGCAGCAAGGACACGGCGGCCATCGGCAACCTGCTGGGCACGCGCCTGGTGCTGAATGAGTTTTTCGCCTTTATTGACCTGGCCAAGATCCGCGAGACGCTCGACAACAAGAGCTTCGTCATCGCCACCTTTGCTCTGTGCGGCTTTGCCAACTTAAGCTCGATCGCCATCCAGGTGGGCGGCATCGGAGCGCTGGCGCCCACCCGCAAGTCCGACCTGGCCCGCCTCGGCCTCCGCGCTGTCGCTTGCGGCTCCATGGCCAACTTCATGAGCGCCTGCATTGCCGGTATGCTGCTGTAAGCAGGTGCCCGAAGGTGACTCATACGAAGAGACGCCCGTACCGAGCCGCGACCAGCAGGAGCGGGCTGCCGAACCCGTTTCCGCAGCGCTCAAGATATTTGCCTGAGGAGTAATCCCACCCATGCCCGACGCCATTGATTTTCTCCGCTCCCGAATTACCGCCAAGCCCGCCGTAGCCGTGGTGCTCGGCAGCGGTCTCGGCGGCTTCGCGCATGAGTTGGACGCGCCGACCTCGATCCCCTATAGCGACATCCCCGGCTGGCCAGCTTCCACCGCCGTCGGTCACGCGGGCAAACTGGTCTTCGGACAGATCGGCGGCGTCGAGACCGTGGTGATGGCAGGCCGCGCCCACCTCTACGAGGGCTACACGCAGCAGCAGGTCACCTTCGGCGTCCGCACGCTCGCCAGCCTTGGCGTCAACGCCATCATCTTCACCAACGCTGCGGGCGGGATCAACTTAAGCTACTCGCCCGGCTCGCTGGTGCTGATCTCGGATCACATCAACCTGCAGGGCAGTAATCCACTGGTGGGGCCCAACGACGATGCGCTGGGGCCGCGCTTCCCGGACATGAGCGAAGCCTACTCGCGCGCCTTCCGTGCCGCCGCCCGTGAGGAAGCGCAGCGCCTGGGCATTGAACTCGCGGAAGGTGTCTATGCCGGTCTGCTCGGCCCCACCTACGAAACCCCGGCGGAGATCCGCTATCTGCGCGCCATCGGTGCGGACCTGGTGGGCATGTCCACCGTCGGCGAAGTGATCGTCGCCAACCACATGGGGCTCCGCTGCCTGGGCATCTCGACCGTCACCAACATGGCCGCCGGCGTGACGGACGCGAAGATCAATCACGAAGAAGTGCTCGAGATCGGCCGCGCCGTCCGCGCCAAGTTGACTGATCTGCTGAAGGCCACCATTCCCAGGTTGGCCGCATGAGCACGCTGATGGCTGCCGCCTTTGCCGCGCGGGAGCATGCCCACGCCCCGTTCTCCAACTTCAAGGTCGGGGCAGCGCTTGAGACCACCGATGGCCGCGTCTTCACCGGCTGCAATGTCGAGAACGCCAGCTACGGCCTCACCGTCTGCGCCGAACGCGTGGCCCTTTGGAAGGCCATCTCGGAAGGCGCGCGCGAGTTCCGCCGCATCGCCGTCGTGACGGGCGCGCACTCGCTGACACCTCCCTGCGGCGCCTGCCGTCAACTTCTCTGGGAGTTCTGCGGAGCTATCGACGTCGAGATGGGCAACCTCGATGGCGCGCGCGAAACCATCAACATGAAGGAGCTACTGCCCCGTGCCTTTGACACCCGGAACCTGGTCTAGCGAGATGTCCGCCAGCCCCATGCGTCAGCTTGGGGCTTTTCCCTGGTCCCCGAACAAGCCCCAAGCTGACGCATGGGGCTACGGTCCCGCACTATCTGTGTTGGCCTTCATGCTGCTGGCCACGACGCTTGCCGCCCAGCCCGCCCCCGACACCGTCATCTCCGCCCGCCACGTCGTCACCATGGACGCACAACGGCGTGTGCTCACCGATGGCGCAATCGCGGTCTCGAACGGTGCCATCGTCGCCGTTGGGCCAGCCGCTGAGCTCCTGAAGAAGTACCCGCAAGCGGGCAGGGTGAACGCCGGGGATTCAATCCTAATGCCCGGCTTGATCAACGCCCACACGCACGCCGCGATGTCGCTCTTCCGCGGTGTCGCCGACGATCTCCCGTTGAACGATTGGCTGACCAAATTCATCTTCCCGGCCGAAGCCAAAAACGTCACCGCTGAGTTCGTCCGTTGGGGCACCAAGCTGGCTTGTCTGGAAATGCTGCTGGGCGGCGTGACGTCTTTTGTCGACATGTACTACTTCGAAGATGTCGTGGCGGAAGAGACCAAGAAGGCGGGCATGCGGGGCGTCCTGGGCGAGACCGTCATCCGCTTCCCGGTGGCCGACCACAAGACGCCGGAAGCCGCCTTGGCCTGGATTGAGAAGTTCATTCAACGCTACA
>JBIKMK010000451.1:0-4249 GCA_044359315.1 Bryobacteraceae bacterium
CTGATCACGCCCGCCGTCGCCCCGCACGCGCTCTACACCAACTCTGACGCGACGCTCCAAGCGGCCCGCGCCTTGGCCAACAAGTACCAGGTGCCTTTTCTGATCCACCTTTCAGAAACGCGCAAGGAGAACGCCGACATTGGCGCGGAGCGCAAAATGAGCCCCACCCGCGTCCTCTCCTCTATCGGCGCGTTCAACGGCTGGACCATCGCCGCCCACAGCATCTGGATGGACGATGCCGACCTGGACCTGATCGCCCAGCACCGCTGCGGCGTCGCCCACTGCCCGTCCTCCAACATGAAGCTCGCTTCCGGCATCGCCCCCGTGCTCAAGATGTTCGCCCGCGGCATCCCCGTGGGCCTCGGCACCGACGGCCCGGCCGGCTCAAACAACGACTTCAGCCTGCTCGAAGAAGCCGACCTGGCCTCCAAGCTAGCCAAAGTCACCAGCATGGACCCGACCTCATTACCCGCCGAGAAAGCCGTCGCCATGGCCACCATCGAAGGTGCCCGCGCCGCTGGGTTGGACAAAAAAGTGGGCTCACTCGAACCCGGCAAACGCGCCGACCTCATCACCTTGCGTCTCGATCAGCCGCACGCGATGCCCATGTTCAACGTCTACTCGCAGATCGTGAACGTGCTCAAAGGCTCCGACGTGTCAGACGTCATGGTGGAAGGCCGCTGGCTGGTCCGCAACCGCAAGCCCTTGACCCTGGACCCGGTCAGCATCCGCGCCAAAGCCATCGAGTATCAGCAGCAGATCAAAAAGTCGCTCGGCAACTAGCGCTGGCCTCAATGGCTGCCGAAGCAGCCGCGCTGGCCTTTAGAACACCACGCGAATGGCCAGTTGCACGCGCCGGGCGTAGTTCTTCTGCGAAGTCACCTGCCCAAACGCCGTGTTCGTGGGATCCACCACCGGGTTTGAGAAGTTCGGCGTGTTGAAGGCATTTAGGAACTCGCCGCGCAACTGCGCGTTCACGCGTTCACCAAACAGCTTCGTGTTCTTGATCGCCGACAGGTCCCAGCCGTTGACGCCGTTACCCCGCACGCCCGAGAGGCGCTGGGGGAAGGTGCGTAGGTTGCTGGCCAGTTGGAGCGCCGGCGTGCGCTCAAAACCGGCTCCGGTGTTGAACCAGCGGTCGATCGTGCGATTGTCGAGCGGGATGTTCTTGATGTCACCGGCGAACAGCACGTTGCCCCAACTCAGCGCTTGGCCGCTTTGGAACGTGTAGACACCCTGCACTTGCCAGCCGCTCCAGATCTCGGCCCCGCGCCCGCTCGAGCCAAAGCGGCGTCCCTTACCGAAGGGCAGTTCCCAAATGCCGGTGGCGACGAACCGATGCGGGAAGTCCTGATCGGAGATCGCGCGATGCGTCACGGTGTCGGCCCCGTTCAGCAGCCCGATCGCTTCCATAAACTTCGAGAAGGTGTAGGCCCCCTGCAGGGTCCATCCATTCGAGAAGCGGCGTTCCAGGCGCAATTGCGCGGAGTGATAGGAGCTTGAGCCGGTGTTCTCAGTCAGGTTGACCGAAGTGAAATGCGGATAAGCAGTCAGCAACGTGGCCCGCGAAATGAGGGCGCCCGCGCGCGACGTGCCCGGCAGCAGCGCCTGATAAGGGTTCGGGAAGTTCTGCGACAGGAAGTTGATGCGGGCCTGGTCGCGCACCGGTGAAGTGCTCAGAAACTCATTCGGCAGCGCGTTCAGGTTCCGGCTCAGCTCGATGTCCGAGCCACGGTTGCCCACATAGGTCACCTCGGCCACCCAGCGTCCAGGCAGCAGGCGCTGGATCCCGATCTGCCAGCGTTGCATCATCGGTGCCAGCGGACTCTGGTTGAACGCGGTCACCGCATTGCCCACGTTGCTCATGATGCCGGGCGCCGCGCCCAGCGGGTCAATGACGCCCTCGGGGAAGGGATTGCTGAGAGTCGCGCGGAAGGTGAGTCCGCCATCGAGCGACGGGTTCATCGGAGTGGTCTGCGTGAATCCGGTTTGGGTCACGTCGCCCCGGCGCGCGCCCAAGAAGCCGTAGAAGACGCCGTAGCCGCCGCGGATCACGGTACTGGAACCCACCTTCCAGGCCGCGCCTAAACGCGGCATGAAGTTGTTGCGATCGGCGTTCCACAAGGTGCGGGGCAGTCCGCCGACGTTGGCGAAGGTCAGGCCGCCGGAGACCGGGAATTGCGACGCGGGCCGTTCGGCGATTGGGTTTGCCGCGTACGCCGTGCGGATCTGCTGTGCGATGGGCAGCGGCGTCGCCAGGTCGTAGCCACGTACCGTCCGGTTAAAGCGTTCGGTCAGCGGACCTTCGTACTCGTAGCGCAAACCCAGCGTCAGCGTCAGGTTGCGGCTGACGCGCCATTCATCCTGGAAGTAGGGCGCCCACACCGAGCTCTTCTGCGCGTAGCTGGCGCGGCGATCAATAAAGCCGCTAGCGGGCAACCCCAACAGAAACGACGCCATGCTCTGCCCCACGGGTGCGCCCGCGGCCGTGTTCAGCGGGCCGCGCGTCCAGGAGGAATCAAACGTGAAGCTGCCGGTCGAGACATTGTCGTCCGCATACTGATTCTCGATATAAGCCCGGTACTCCATGCCGAACTTGAACGTGTGCTTGCCGGCCAGCTTATCCATCGATGCCATTGCCATCGCCGTATCGGTGGGCCGGTAGAGCGTGCCATTGTAGGTCGACGTGTAGCCACCGATGTTGATCACCGGGAAGCGCCGGACGTTCGGATCCACCAGGTTGTTATAAGAAGCCGGGAAACCAAGGGTCGTCAGATCGAGCCCGCGGCTGCCCGGGTCGGCATCAGTGATGCGGATGTAGCGGTTATAGCCGGCGCGGACGTTCAGCACCAAAGTGGGCGAGAACGTGTGCACGCCGTCCACGGCGCCGCTCTTGGAATCGAACTGGAAGAACTGGCCCGTGGCAATGGAATTGAAGAAGTCGTCGTAGTTGGAATCTCGCAGATACCCCGACCCGCGGACATAGACGCGGGTGCGCTCGGTAAAGTTGTGATCCATGCGGCCCGTGAGCGTGTAGTAGGTGATGGGCTCCGGCAGGTTGGGCAGTTGCAGGTTGTTGCGGCCATCGGCTGTGCCAGGATCGTTGGGCAGAGCGTAGAAGTTCAGCAATTGGCGCGCGGTCGGGTTGATGCGCGAGGCCGGTACGATATTGCCGGGCAGCGGCTGGGACTGGAACAGTCCGCCGGGCGCAGGCCTGCGGGTGACCGGATCGTAGATCTGATAGCCGGCACCCAGGCGCAGCAGTCCCGAGAAGTCGCCACGGCGCTGTGCGGCATCCGGCACGGTGAGGATCGAGCCGCGCGGACGAGTTTCGAGGATCGATTCGCCGCCGATCATGAAGAAGGTCTTGTTCTTGCCGTTATAGACCTTCGGCAGCAACACTGGGCCGGAGACCGTGCCGCCGAAGCGGTGATAGTCGAAGTCAGCAATCTTCTGGCCCTGACGGTTAGCGAAGAAGAGATTGGCGTTCAGCGCGGGATTCATCGCGAAGTAGTAGCCGGTGCCGTGGAAGGCGTTGGTGCCGGACTTCATCGAGACGTTGACGACGCCGCCTTCGGTCTGGCCGACAGTCGCGTCGAAGGGTGCCGTTTGAATCTTCATTTCCGACACCGTGTCGGCTGGTGGGACGTAGCTGGCGGTGACTTCGTTGTTGCCCGCCGTCGCGGCGGCCGAGACGCCGTCGATCTGGACGTCCGAGCGGTTGGACCGGGCGCCATCCATGGCATAGCCGACGATGTGCGTCGGTTCGAACGGGCGGTCCAGCGTGGCGGAACGCGAGAACGAAGCGCCGCCGCTGGTGCCGATCAGCGCGAAGGGATTGCCATGCGCAATGGGTAGCTCGGCGACACGGCGCGAGTCGATCACCTGGCCCAGCGACGCGGTCGAAGTTTCGAGCAACGGCGCTTCGGCGGTGATGCTGATGGTCTCGGCGACATCGCCCACGGCGAGTTGCAAGTCCACGTCCAGGCGGTCGTTGATGCGGACTTCAAGGTTCTTGCGTTCCAGCTTCTTGAAGCCAGTCTGCTCGACGCTCACGCGGTAGCGGCCCGGGATGAGAAACGGTGCCGCGTAAAGGCCCGCGTCGTTGGAGACGACCGTCGTCTCCAGTCCGGTTTCCTGATTGAGAACCTTCACCTTGGCCTGCGGAACGGGCGCGCCCGACGGGTCCAGAACCCGGCCGCCGAGGGTCCCCCGGACTTCCTGGCCGAAACAGAGACACGCGGCGGCG
>JBIKMK010000134.1:0-8756 GCA_044359315.1 Bryobacteraceae bacterium
GAAGTAGGCCAGCGCGAGAAACATGCCGCCGATTACGCCGCTGAACAGGTTGTAGCGGTCATTCCAATCAAACGTGGTGGTGACTGGATTGATGCGCCCCGCCGCTCCGGCAATGCGGATGGCATCGACAAACGAGAGATCCGCGGGCAGCATGTTCACCGCCAGCACCAGCGCCGTGGCAATGCCCAGAAACATGATGATCATCTGCTGCACGTCGGTCCAGGTGATGGCCTTGATGCCGCCCAACACCGTGTAGGTGACCACGATGGTGCCCATGATCATCGTGGTCACCTGATCGGGCCAGCCAAAGATCACGGTCAACACGATCGCGGGTGCTGACAAGGAAACGCCCACCGCCAGTCCACGCTGCAACAGAAAAATGATGCTCACCAGCAACCGCGTCTTCATGTCGAAGCGGCGCTCCAGATACTCGTAGGCCGTAAAGACCCCGGCCCGGTGGAAGATCGGCACCGCGGTGACGGAGATCAGGATCATCGCCAGCGGCAGGCCAAAGTAGAACTGCACAAACCGCATGCCATCGACATAGGATTGGCCGGTGGTGGAAATGAACGTGATCGCCGAAGCCTGCGTGGCCATGATCGATAGCGCCATCGCGTACCACGGCATGGCGCGTCCCGCCAGCAGATAGCCCGAGGTCGTGCCCGTGCCGCGCGAGCGCCACAGTCCATAAAGGATGATGAAGGCCAGGGTGGCGATCATCACCGCCCAGTCAATCGGCCTCATCGCGAGAACGCCCTTCCGAACCAGGCAAACAGAGAGATCACCGCCACCAGATAAACCACCACGGCCAGGTACACCCGTGGCCACGTCCCCAGGAACGGTGGCGGCTCTTCGGGCGTGGGCGGGTGCGGCATCGCTGTAAAACTATGATGAACCAAACCGAGGCGAGGACTCAGGTGCGGCTCAATGGTGACGGCCCTGGGCCCTAAGCATCAATGTGATCGGCAAAGTACCGGTCCATCGCCAGCTTGTAAGGAGCCAGCTTGCCGTACAGTGCATCGCGATCGGGCCGGGACATCGGCTGGAAGCTCTTCACGGCGGCGACATTCACTTCCAAATGCTCCGGCTTCGGCATGCCGATCACCACGGCGGTCACGGGAAGCGACAACGAATAGCTGATCAGTTCCGCCGGCGTTGCCTTGCCATTCAACTTTTCCTGGCCGTAGATCTTCATGGCGATCACGCCCATCTTCTTGCGAATGGCCACCGGCAGCGCCAGATTCTCAAACGACGTGGGTTTCTCGCCCGCCGCGCCGATGCGGGCCGCATTCAGGGCCATCTGGGTGACATCAAAATCATGCCGCTCCAGCGCCTGCTTCAAGATCTCCGGGTCGTTGTGGCAGGAGATGCCCACAAAGCGCGTCATCTTCTGCTCGCGCAGTTTGTAGACCGCCTTCAGCACCCCGTCAGGGGCTTCGATCTTGGCCAAGTCATCCGCCCCGCTCAGGGCATGGATGTGCAGCAGGTCGACGTGGTCGGTCTGCATGCGCTTCAAGCTACCTTCCACCATGCGCATGGTGCCGTCGTAGGTGCGGTCGTTGGTCTTGGTGACCATGAAGATCTTCTGCCGGTGCGGCTTCAGGATATTGCCGTAGCGGGTTTCGCTTTTGCCGTCGCCGTAGCCAAAGGCATTGTCGAAATACGTGATGCCCAACTCCAGGGCCCGTTTGAGAACCGCCGCGGCTTCCTCTTCGGTCTTGTACATCAGGAAGCGGCTGCCGCCACCGAAGGCCAGGCACGACACCTGCTGACCAGTCTGGCCCAGTGTCCTCATGGGCATCGGTGCCGCCGCCAAGGCTTGCGAATCTAGAAGCGGCGCAGTGGCGGAAGCAGCCAGGAAAGTGCGGCGAGAGAGCATGTTCCTTATCCTATATCGATTGCGTGAGCAGAAAAATGGCCCCCGCAAAAAAAGTCGGCGAGGACGGAACCGGTGTGACCGGAACATCCTCGCCAGTAATGGGAAGGGTCTTTTAGCGCCGGCGGTAACCGATGACCAATAGGCCAACGCCAGCCAGCATCAAGGTCCAGTTGGCCGGTTCCGGTGCCGGATACAACAGAGAGGTGGGGACAGACACATAGTTCTGATCCTGCAGAATGTCCCAACCCAACTTCAGCACCGCCCCGTCGTCCAGGCCATTGAAGTATTCGAGAGTAATCGGGTAGAGCCCGGGACCGCCAAACACCACCAGCGTCGTGTCGGTCTCCGGACCGCGCGCCGCGTCATACTCGGCCACCACTTGATCGGCGATCGACAGCCGCATCCCGTCATCGGACGTGATGGCGAACACCAGACTTTGGTTGGGCAGGGCATTTCCGTTGTACATATCCGGGATCGCCAACAAGCCCTGGAGGCGGACATACACACCGCGCAACGGGCGGCTAGCAAAACTCTTGGGGCTGAGTGATGCCGCATCGGCCCCCAGCCAGTCACCCACCAGATCGCCTGAGCCATTGCCATAGTCGATCAAGCCGCCGATGAAAGTGGCGTCCGGCGAACGCCCATCCACATTCAAGTCGGCCTTCACCTGGGCAAAGCTGCTCCAGTTCATCGCCACGGGGTCGCCATTGCCGTCCACCGCCTGCCAGATCTGGCCATATAGTCCCAGGCCCGGCAACAGCGGCACCGGGGTTGAAGATGCGGGGATATCCACCGCAACGGCCGGAACGGCCAAGAGCAGCGAAACAATCATTGTTTTATGCATGCACAATTTCCTCTGCATTTGAGTGTATTTCATTTGTCTATTTTTGGAAAGAGAATAAACCAACTATTCACCAAATAGGTGAAGCACAACCTGCCGCCGATGAGGCTGGGCGCGATGTTCAAACACGTAGAGGCCCTGCCAAGTCCCCAGCGTCAGTTCTCCCCGCATCACGGGAATGCTCAACTGGGTGGCAGTCAAGGCGGCGCGGATGTGCGCCGGCATATCGTCCGGACCTTCCGCCGTGTGCCGGTAGAGCCGGGAATCGGGCGGCGCGAGGCGCGTAAAATATTGATTCAAATCGAACAGTACATCAGGGTCGGCATTTTCCTGGATGGTGAGCGAGGCGCTGGTATGCCGGATGAACAACGTCAACAAGCCCGTCTCAATTCCGGCCGCGGATACCCACTGTTCGACCTGCGGCGTAAACTCATAGAGACCCGGCCCCGAAGTGCGCACCGTGATCTGATGCGTATGCTGCTGAAACGTTGGGGATGGCATGATGGGGTGCTTTGCGGGCGCGTACGGACCTCTGCGTTGAAGGTATCTATATTGCGCGACTTGTCACAATATTGAACTGGATTTTCGCAATATGTCCGGCTTATTTTTTGGGTGGCCCCGATAACTGAAGCGTCACCACCCGGTTGACGGCCGCTGGCGCGGGAAACGTCTGGCGCGCCCCATTGGGCCACTGCACTTCGATCCGGGAAATGACTGGCTTATCACCCAACCCAAAGTGGAGCCGGGCATCACTGGCCGAAGCGTAGCTGGAATCGGTGTGCATCCGGCGCAACAATGGGCGCAAATCTTCGCGGTAAACCGTCACCAGAGCCCCGGCTGTCACGGGAGCCTCCAGCTTGACCTGCAGATAGTTCTGGCGCGCGGATTCGTTCAGCAACAGCCGCGCCGGGCCGCCATTGCTGGTCACCACAATATCGGTGTCGCCATCATTGTCCAGATCCCCAAAGGCAGCGCCGCGTGAAATCTCATCCACGGCAAAGGCCGGTCCGGCGGCGGCGGATTGATCGGTAAACTTGCCCCGGCCATCACCACGGATCAGCAGATTCTTTTCCCGGAACGGCCGCGGCTGGCCGCGCTGCTCTTCCCGCAGAGTTACGGCCCCATTGGCGATAAACAAGTCCAAGGCGCCATCGTTGTCGTAATCAAACCAATCAGTACCAAAGCCGGTAAAGGCGAATGTGATGGGATAAAGGCCCGTGGCCCGCGTCACATCAAGAAAAGTGGGCCAACCATTGGGTGCGGCTCCTTCATTGCGGTACAGCGTGGACCCCTCGCGCATCAGGTTCACGACAAAAAGGTCATCATCGCCATCCTGGTCGTAGTCGCCCACCGCCACCCCCATGCCGGCCTTGGCCAAACCGTCCTCTGAATAGGCGGCGCCGGATTCGATTCCCAGTTGCTTAAAGGTTCCATCGCGCTGGTTGATCCAGACATGGTTCGCGGCGGTGTCGTTGGCCACAAACAGGTCCGGCCAGCCGTCACCATTCAGGTCCGCCGCGGCGACGCCCAAACCGGGCCCCAGTGCCTGGTCCAGGCCGGACTTGGTGGTGACATCAGTGAACCGCCCACCCTCGTTGTGATAGAGGCGCGCCGCCACCGAAGCATACGCCCGGGGCGTGCAATAATCCGGCTCACCCGTCGGCGCCTGGCATTTCTTGTTGCCCTCCCGCGTGAAGTTGACGTAGCTCAGGATCACCAGATCCAGGCGGCCATCGCGGTCATAGTCAAAGAAAGAGGCTGAACTGCTCCATTGGTGTGGCACCGGGGTCGGGGGCAATGGCAGCTCCGTAAACTTCCCCGCCCCGTCGTTCCGGTAAAGCGCCCGGCTGCCGTAGCCGGTGATCAGCAGGTCCAAGTCGCCATCCTGGTCGATGTCGCCGGTGGCCGCGCCAATGCCGTAGCCGTTGTAGGTGATGCCGGATTCAGCCGTCACATCGGTAAACGACAGTTTTCCGCCCGGCACCAGTTCGTTGCGAAAAAGCTTGCCCGGCCCCACGCTCTGCACCAGATAGACATCCAGGTCACCATCACCGTCCATGTCCAGCAAGGCCACCCCGGCACCCATAATCTCGGGCATCGCGAAATCGCCCTTCGCCCCGGTCTGATGGCTAAACACCAGTCCCGTGGCGGCGGCGGCTTCACGAAACAGCGCCGGAGTTCCCGCGGGCGTCGTCGGACCATTCTTGGTGGCAGAACATCCCGCCAGGACGATGACGGCCACCGCGGTGACGGAGGCCAGACATTGAGAACGAGAAAGGAACATCATCTTAAGCGTGCCAGATCCTGGCCAATGGCTGTAGCCAGTTGGACTTGCCCCCACCGGTTGGCCTGCTGGAATGCCGCCTGTAGACTGGCCCGCGCCGCGTCGCGCTGTCCCGCCCGCGCCTGCGTCGCACCCAAGGCATACAGATACGTCGGCGTTGCCTGATCGTCGCTTTGCGCCGCCTTCTGCAAGTGGGAGATCGCCACCGCATACTGCTTCTGATTCGCCTGTAGCCGGCCCAACTGGAAGTGCGAATTGGCGGCCGCTGGATTGAGGGCAATGGCCTGCTCAAAGGCACGCGCCGCCGCCGCCAGTTGCCCGGTCTCCTGCAGGAGGGCTCCCAAATTGTGGTGCGCGTCCGCGTTGCCGGGGTCTATCTGCAGGCTTCGCTCAAACGCTCGCCGTGCTTCCGCGGGCTGATTGCTCATCCCCGCCAGCACTCCGTAGTTGTAGTAGGCGTCGGCGGAATTGGGCGCTAGCGCGATCGCTGCCCGGTAGGCCTGTTGCGCCTTGTCCGGTTGATTTAAGCGGGCATACAACGAGATCAGGTTCACGTGGGCTTGCGCCAGCTTGGGGTCCAGTTGCAGTGCTTGAAGCTGTAACTCGACTGCGGCCGACAGTTGCCCCTGGGCTTCGGCTGACTGGGCTTGCCGCAGCAGACGCGATGGCCCCGCATTCAGCTCCCGGACTGAATCCATCAGCCGGTCCTCCAGTGGCGGACCGCTGGTCTTCAATTTCGGGTATTGGGCCATGTAGACCTGGGCCCGCTCTGCCTGTCCCGTTCTTTGCAGATGCTGGGCCCACGCGAACAGGGCCGCGCCGTAGGCAGGATAGATGGCGAGTGCTTTCTCGTAGTTCTCGGGCTGGTTACTGGCACGTCCCAGTCCGAAGAGAGCCAGTGGTTGCTTCGGATCTCGGCTGAGCACCGTTTGAAAGGCACGCGCGGCCTCGGCATTTCTTCCCTGCGTCAGTTCCGCGTCTCCCAGCCCCAGCAGAGCCGGTGTCGAGTCCGGCTGCAACTTCAGGGAGTGGGCGAACATCTCTGCAGCGCGACCGGCGTCACCGGATGCGGCCGCGGCGCGCGCCAATAGATAGGGCCAGTCAAAGCGTTGAGGCTCAAGCTCGCGCGCGCGCTGATAACAGGCCACAGCGCCGGCCAACTGTTCATGCGCGTGGAGGACCATCCCGAAACGCCCCACCACGGCGGGGTCGTTGGGTTTGGACTGGGCATCGGACTGAGCCACCTGAATGGCGCGGCCGATCGAAGGGAGGAAGGGTTGGGTATTGACCGACGGTAAGGGGGTGGTGGCACGCGGAGGGCCGCATGCCACCAAACTCAACAGCAGTGCTAATGCTTGGCTGCCGGTGCGGCGGCCGGAGTGGCCGGAGCCGTACCCGGCGCCGGAGCCGCGCCAGTCCCGGGAGCCACCGGCTTGTCCAGATCGGCCGGATAGATTACACCCGGGGACGGACCCTTCCAGTTGGCGGGTTTCGGTTCGATGCGGCTGCCAATATCGATGAGACACAGGATCAAAAGGAACGACAGAAACAGTAGTGACGACAAGAAGATGATCGCATTGACAGCACTGTCATGGCGCAAATGCATGAAAAACAGCGCCACCAGGGTGGCCTTGCAAGTAGCGATCAACACCGCGATGATCACGTTGGCCGAACCGAAGTCAAAGCTGGCCGCCGAAACCGTGACCACCGTCAGGATCAAAAGTGCAATCAGAATCCCTAGATAGAGTTTCCAATCATTGGAGTGGTCGTGATGACCGGCGGCGTGCGCGCCCGGAGTCGTAGATGGTGCGTGTTGGCTCATTCGTCTATCCAATCAGGTACAGCAGCGGGAACAGGTAGATCCAGATCAAGTCGACCAAGTGCCAAAACAAGCCCACCAGATCAACCGGCGTGTAATAGCCCGGGCCAAAATCACCCTTGATCGCCCGGATCAGCAGCCACGTGATGGCACCCATGCCCAGAATCACGTGGGATCCGTGCAGACCCGTCATCATGAAGTAAAAGCTGAAGAAAATATACTCGTTCGGTTGGCCCTGAGCATAATGGAAAAACTTGCCGGGCAGCAGGCCATCGTGAATCTTGTGGCTGTATTCGAAATACTTCACCACCAAGAACGTCCCGGCACAGGCTAGGGTCAAGGCCAAATTGGTGATCAAAACCTTCCGCCGGCCAGTTTGCGCGGCCCAGACCGCCAGCACCATCGTGAAGCTGGAAATCAGCAGCACTACCGTGTTCAGCGCGCCCATGTTGCGGTCCAGGTGATGGTGGGCCGCCTTGAAGGCCTCGGGGAACTTCGCCTGTTGCAGGCCGAAGCCGACAAACAGACCGCCGAACATCAGGATTTCTGTCGCCAGAAACAGCCACATGCCCAACTTGGCAGTGTCGAACTGCTGCGCCATCTCGACGAAATGGTGCTGCAGGTTCGGGTCGTGATGACCGTGTGCATCGTGGCCGTGGGTATCACCCGGAGCCGGTAGCGTGTGAGAAGACATAGTTACGTATTGCTCCTGAGTTAGGATTCCCGCCGTACGGCCGGCGCATCGAAGTCGTACGGACCGTGCTGCATCACGGGATTATTCGGGAAGTTGTGGGTAATGGGCGGGGACTGAGTCTCCCACTCCATCGTCCGGGCACCCCAGGGATTGTCGGGGGCGTCATACTTCTTCCGCAGCGAGGCCAACAGCACCCCAGCCGCGATGAACAAGCCGAGCGCCAAGACCCAGCTGCCGACCGTTGAGCCAATGTGGTTGCCCTGGAACTGATCCAGATAGCTGTAATACCGGCGAGGCATGCCCTTGGCGCCCATGGCGAACTGGTTCAAAAAGGTGATGTTGAAGCCGAAGAAAACCAGGATGCAGCCGATCCGGGCCCAGGTCTCGTTGTACATACGGCCAAACATCTTGGGCCACCAGTAGTGAACACCGGCCAGGAACGCAATCACCGTACCGCCCATCATCACATAGTGGAAGTGAGCCACGATGAAATACGTGTCGTGCAGGTGGATGTCAACGCTCAGTGCGACCAGGAAGAAGCCGGTGAGTCCACCGATGGTGAACAGCAGCAGGAACGAGATGGCATAGAGCATCGGCGTGTCGAGTGAAATCGAACCCCGGTACATCGTCGCCACCCAGTTAAACACCTTGATGCCGGAGGGGATGGCCACCAGGAAGGTGAGGAACGAGAAGATCACCGCCGCCAACTGAGATTGGCCGGAAGTGAACATGTGGTGGCCCCACACGATAAAGCTGATCAGTGCAATAGCGACCGAGGAGAACGCGATCGCGCGGTACCCGAAGATGTGCTTCTTCGAGAACGGCGGAATGATCTCGGAAATGATCGCCATGCCGGGCAGAATCATGATGTACACGGCCGGGTGCGAATAGAACCAGAAGAAGTGCTGGAACAACACCGGGTCGCCGCCCAATTTGGCATCAAAGATGCCGATTTGGAACATCCGCTCAAAGGCCAGCAACAGCAGAGTGATGGCCAGCACCGGGGTCGCCAAAACCTGAATGATGGCCGTGGCGTAGGTGCCCCACACAAACAATGGCAGGTCAAACCAGCCCATGCCGGGCGCGCGTAGCTTGTGGACGGTAGCGACGAAGTTGATTCCCGTAAAGATTGAAGAGAAGCCCAGCACGAAAACCGAGAACGTCATCAACGTGACCGCGCCACCGGTCGTGGTGGAATACGGCGTGTAGAACGTCCAGCCGGTGTCAATACCGCCGGTC
>JBIKMK010000136.1:0-8611 GCA_044359315.1 Bryobacteraceae bacterium
ACACGGGCCTTTTCTACGTCCCCCAGAGCGACACCTACGCCATGTACTACCTGACCGAAACCGACCCGCGCGGCGCGATGGGCTTGGGCGGCAAGGATGAACAGTTCGTCGCTTCGATGGGTGCCTACCTGACCGCCATCGACTACAAGACCGGCAAGATCGCCTGGCGTCACCGCTACCCCGGCGTCGGCGGCGGCTTCGGCGGCGGCAATGGCGTGTTGACCACCGCCGGCAAGCTGGTCTTCGCGGGCGATCTATCCGGCAACCTGATCGCCTACGACGCCGCCACGGGCAAGATCCTGTGGCACTCCCGCGTCGGCCAGGTTTCTAACGCTCCGCAGACCTACATGGTGGACGGCAAGCAGTACCTGCTGGTGGCGGCCGGAGATCAGTTGTTCGCCTTCTACCTGCAATAAGGTGAAGCAGACTTGTCGCGCGGTGACACAGGCTGTCAGCGCCACCGCGCGATAAGTCTCTTTCAGTCGTCTCAGCCTCGGTTGCTCCCCACATTGTTCTGCCACAATAAGCGTGATGAACATCACGTGGCTGGGGCATGGCTCCTTTGAATTGCGCCTGGATTCGGGCGAAACGATCATCATCGATCCCTGGATCGACGGCAATCCGTCTTATCCAGCCGGGTACACCATCGAGCGCTGCGACACGATTTTGGTGACGCATGGCCACTTCGATCACATCCTGGGTGTGCCGCAGCTGTGCGAGAAGTTTTCGCCCACCGTCGTGGCCAACTACGAGATCGCAGCGTGGTTTGCGGGCAAAGGCATCAAGAACACCATCGGCATGAACAAGGGTGGGACCGTGCAGGTGGGCGCCATCAAAGCCACCATGACCAATGCGGTTCACTCGTCCTCCATCGACGACAACGGCACCGTGATCCCCGCGGGTGAACCGGCAGGCTTTGTGATCTATTTGCCCGATGGCCGACGCATCTACTTTGCGGGCGACACGGCGGTGCATAGCGATATGGCGCTGGTGGAAGCGCTCTATCAGCCGGAACTGGTGTTCCTCCCCATCGGCGACCTCTACACGATGGACCCGCTGCAAGCGGCGCTGGCCTGCCGGATGCTGCGGCCGAAGTTCGTTGTGCCCATGCACTACGGCACGTTCCCGCCGCTCACCGGAACGCCGGAGGCGTTGGCCGCTTTGATCAGTGATCTGCCCTTGACCAAGGTGCAGGCGTTAACTCCGGGGGTACCGTGGACTTACTAGCTCTCACTCTGCTGGCCCAAGCGTGGCCCAGCTATCACGGTGGACCGGAGAACATCAAGTACTCGACGTTGACGCAGGTCACGCCGGCCAACGTCGCGCAACTGAAAGTGGCTTGGCGGTTCGATTCAGGCGATGAGTTTGAAGGCTCTGAGCAGCAGTGCAACCCGATCATCGTCGATGGCGTGATGTTCGCCACCACGCCCAAGTTGCGCGTCGTCGCGCTGGATGCCGCGACGGGTGCGCAGAAGTGGGTGTTTGACCCCAACAAGCCCGGCACCAAGCCATTCAAGCGGCGCAATCGCGGGGTGATGCACTGGCGCGGCCAGGTGCTGTTCGGCTTTGAGCATTGGATCATTCGCCTAGACGCCAAGACCGGCCAGGAAGTGGGACGAATCAACTTGAAGGAAGGCCTGGGCCGCGATCCGGAACGCCTGACCGTCAACGCCACCACGCCCGGCGTCATCTACCAGGATCTGTTGATCACCGGCCACCTGACCAGCGAAGATCTGCCGTCTTCGCCCGGCGACATCCGCGCCTATGACCTGAAGACCGGCAAGATCGCCTGGAGCTTCCACACCATTCCGCATCCCGGCGAAATGGGTCACGACACCTGGCCCGCCGATAGCTGGAAGCGGTTGGGCGGGGCCAACAACTGGGCGGGAATGGCGCTGGATGTGAAGCGCGGCTTGGTCTACGTGCCCACCGGTTCGGCCGCGTTTGATTTCTATGGTGCCAACCGGGCGGGCGACAACCTGTTCGCCAATAGCTTGCTCGCGCTGGACGCCAAGACGGGCAAGCGGCGCTGGCATTTCCAGTTTGTGAAGCATGACGTCTGGGATCGTGACCTGCCCACCGCGCCCAGTTTGGTGACCGTGCGGCGCAACGGCAAGCCGGTGGATGCTGTGGCGCAGATCACCAAGTCCGGCCACTTGTTCCTGTTCAATCGCGAGACGGGCGAGAGCCTGTTCCCGCTGGAAGAGCGCGACGTCCCGTCCAGCGATGTCGACGGCGAAGTGACGGCGGCCAAGCAGGTGCTGCCCGTAAAGCCGGAGCCGTTTGCCCGCCAGCGGCTAACCTCCGACATGGTGCCCGATCCGGCCATGAAAGAGAAGCTCAGCAAGATCCGCTCCGATGGCCAATGGATTCCGCCATCGCTGGAAGGCACCATCATCTTCCCTGGCTTTGACGGCGGCGGCGAATGGGGTGGGGCCAGTTTCGACCCGGAAACGCGGCTGCTCTATGTCAATGCCAACGAAATGCCCTGGGTGCTGCGCCTGGTGCCGCGGCCTAAAGCGCGCGGCATCGCGCTGGCCAGCGAGGTCTACGCATCCCAGTGCGCGGGCTGCCACCGGGCGGACCGCAAGGGAACGCCGCCCGAGTTTCCGTCGCTGGAGAAAGTGACGCGGCCCGCCGCCGATGTCGAGAAGCTGATCAGCACCGGCGCGGGCCGCATGCCGGGCTATGCGCAGTTGGGCGAGGACGCCATCAAGGGCTTGACCGCGTGGCTGAAAGGCGGAGAAGACGCGCTGGTGCGCAATGCGGCCATCGGTGGCTTGAAGTACTCGACTGATGGCTACAACAAGTTCCTCGATGCCCAGGGTTACCCCGGCGTCGCGCCGCCGTGGGGGACGCTCTCGGCCATCAATCTCGATACCGGCGACTACGCCTGGAAGATCCCGCTGGGTGAGTTTCCGGAGCTGGCCGCGCAAGGCCGCAAGGACACCGGGACCGAGAATTACGGCGGCAGCATCGTCACCAAAAGCGGCCTGCTGTTTATCGCCGCCACCAACCACGACAAGAAGATCCGTGCCTTCGACAAGCTGACGGGTAAGCTGCTGTGGGAATACACGCTGCCCGCCGCGGGCAACGCCACACCCGCCATGTATCAGCTGAATGGCAAGCAGTACCTCGTCATTGGCGCGGGCGGCGGCAAGTCGAAAGCCCCCACCGGCGGCAGCTATATCGCGTTCGCACTGCCCTAGCCATGGCTCCCATACCCGCCCACATCGCGCAGATTGAGCGGCCGGTGCCGCAGTTGATGCGCCTCTACGTCTTCCAGGCGCTGGCGACGACACTGGCGTTTCCGGTGATGCTGGTGGTGCTCTACTTCCGGTATCACACCATGCGGTATCAGTTCACCAACGAAGGCATCCGCAAAAGCTGGGGCATCATCTTCCGGCATGAGGTGATGCTGAACTACGCCCGCATCCAGGACATCCACTTGCGGTCGAACCTGATTGAGCGCTGGCTGGGCTTGGCGCGCATCGATATTCAGACCGCCAGTGGCGCCACCGGTGCCGAGATGACGCTGGAGGGCCTTACCGATCACGAAGCCATGCGCGACTTCCTTTATTCCCGCATGCGTGGGGCTCATGAAAAGCATCCCGCCGCTGCCCCGGAGAGTCCGGCTTCTGGTTTAGCGCCGGTGCTGGATGAGATCGCGGGCGAGTTGCGGGCCATCCGTCAGTTGCTGGAGCAACGCCGCCATGAGTGAATGGCTGCGCGAGCTCGTCTTGAGGCTGATGCGCGTGCCCGCCGACCCGCAACTCCCGGATGGGTCTGCTGATTCGGTCCGCGTCTTCCGCGCGGGCAAGAATTACTATCGCTGGCTGATGCTGCAGTGGGCTTCAGCTCAAGTGCTGGTGCTGTTGGGTGCGTTCATTACGTGGCAGTCTACGCAGTCGGTGCTGGCCAAGCTGCCGGTGTGGGGCAAGGTTATCTGGCTGGGCGTGGAAGGAGTGGTGGAACTGTCCGCGCTCACCTTTATCGTGGTCAGTTACTACGCCGTCCGCCTCAACTACGAGCTTCGCTGGTACATCGTCACCGACCGCAGCCTCCGCATCCGGAGCGGCATCTGGAGCGTGGAAGAGCTCACCATGACCTTCGCCAACATCCAGGACATGCGCATCAACGCTGGTCCGCTACAGAACCTGCTGGGCCTGGCAGACGTGGTCGTCAGCAGCGCGGGCGGCGGCCAGCACACTTCGCCTAGCCTGAATCCGCACCTGGCCTGCTTCAACGGCGTCGACAACGCAGAAGAGGTGCGTGACCTGATCGCTGAACGTCTGCGCCAGTACCGCGATGCCGGTCTGGGCGATCACGACCGGGAATCGGCGGCCGCCACCCCACCTTCGACAGCGCTTGAAGAAGCCGCCGCCCTGCGCGTCCTGAATGAAGTGCGCGCTCTGAGGCAATCGCTCGCCCAATCCTAGCCGAGTGGAAAGGGCCTACGCCTCCACCGGCTCCGCCACATCCGCCGCCGTGAAGTAGGCGGCGTCGGGGTGGTGGAACACCAGGGCGCTGACGCTGGCTTCGGGCTCCATCATGAAGCCTTCCGTCAACGTCACGCCGATCTCTTCGGGGTTCAGCAGCTGGAACAGCTTCACCTGATCTTCCATGTTTGGGCAGGCGCCGTAGCCGAAGCTGTAGCGCTTGCCTTGATAGCGGGAGGTCCAGCGTTCCTGCATCGTCATCGTGGGTGAATCCGGGAAGCCCCAGTCCTCACGGATGCGCCGGTGGAGCCATTCGGCGGTCGCCTCAGCGGTCTCAGTGGCCAGCGCCAGCAGTGCGACGCTGTTGAAGTAGTCGCCCTTCTGCTTGGCCTCCTCCGCATAGTCACGGAAGCCGCCGCCCACGCTCACGACAAACGCCGCGATGTGGTCGCGCACGCCTTCCCGGGCATCGAGCACGTAGTCCGACAAGCACAGGCCGTCGGCCTTGGGTTGCCGCGAGAACTGGAACGTGGTCAGCGGCGTTGAAACGCCGGGCCGGAACAAGTGGATGGCGTTGCCGTCGCGCTCGGCCTCAAAGAACTGCCAGACAGCCTTCACCTTGAAGAACGTCGCGGCCCATTTCTTGACCTCTTCGACGTTGTGATAGAGTTCCAGCGCCTTCTCGTCACGATCAGCAAAACGCTTCTCGAAGTTGCCCTTAAAGCCCAGGTTCTTGCCGTAGAGCATGAACGGGTTGATGTAGCTCCATACCTCGGAAAGGTTGGGGACGTCCCGTAGCCGGCGGTCCAGATACGGAGCGGCGGGGACCGGCAGATCCACGCGTACCTTGCTGGAACGCTCCACCGACTGCGCCACTGGAGCGGCCGACTCGACATCCAAGTTCAGTTCGCCACCCTCGAACGTGTAAGCAATGCGCGTTGCCTGGCCGGTGGAAGGGTCCATCAGCTCATTCATCAGCCGCAGACCGGTCATCGCATCCTTGGCATAGAGCGTGGGTGATGCGTAGGCAGGGGCGATCTTGGTCCGCGTAAACTTGTCCGACAGCGCCGCACCGCCCACCAGCAGCGGGACATCAATGCCTTGTTCCTTCAAGTCACCGGCGGTGATCACCATCTGCTGCGTACTCTTCACCAGTAGGCCGGAAAGGCCAATGGCGTCCGGCTTATGCTCCTTGTACGCCTTAATCAACTCCTCGGGCGGCACTTTGATCCCTAAGTTGATCACCGTGTAGCCGTTGTTGGAAAGAATGATTTCCACCAGGTTCTTGCCGATGTCGTGGACATCGCCCTTCACCGTGGCCAGCACGATCTTGCCTCGCGCGGCCGTGTCGGCCTTTTCCATGAACTGTTCCAGGTGGTTGACGGCGGCCTTCATCGCTTCGGCCGATTGCAGCACTTCGGCCACGATCAGTTCGTTGTTGTTGAACAGCCGGCCTACCTCAGTCATGCCCGCCATCAGCGGTCCGTTGATGATGTCCAACGGATTGGCACCTTCGGCCCGTTTCAACTCCAGGTCCGCCACCAGGCCGTCTTTCGAGCCTTCAATGATGTAGGTCGACAACCGCTCATCCAGCGGCAGATCCGTCTTCTTGGTCTTCACCACGCCCGCGCGGCCCCGGAAATAGGCCGAAATGGCGGTGATGTGGAACTGGTTGACGGCCACCTTCTGGTCACGGGTCTGCTGGCGCCAGTCGGCGGGCAGGTTGATCAGGTTGGCGAAATCCGGGTGATCCTCGGGGACAGTA
Organism: Bryobacteraceae bacterium; assembly: GCA_044359315.1. GTDB lineage: Bacteria > Acidobacteriota > Terriglobia > Bryobacterales > Bryobacteraceae > JAPKYZ01. The sequence goes on from JBIKMK010000136.1 coordinate 6,205, forward strand.
TCGGGGGGAGTATTGAACAACAGATGGTCGGCCAAGCGGCGCTCATCGGCGGGGATCGAGGCGAAGCGCTCCAGCTTCTCGGTGTTGACGATGGCCAGGTCCAGGCCCGCCTTGGTGCAGTAGTAAAGGAAGACCGAGTTCACCACTTCGCGCGCCGACGCCGGCAGGCCGAAAGAGATATTCGAGATACCCAGCACCGTCTTGACGTACGGCACGTTCTCCTTGATCAGGCGCAGCGCCTCGATGGTCTCCACCGCGCCGCCAATATAGTTCTCGTCGCCGGTGGCGCACGGGAACACCAGCGGATCGATGATCAGATCCTCCGGCTTCAAGCCATACTTCGCCGCCACCTCCACCGACCGTTGCGCCACAGCCAGCTTGCGCTCCCGCGAGAACGCCTGGGCCTGCACCGGGTCCTCGTCGATGGTGCCCACCACCACCGCCGCACCATAGGAACGGATCAGCGGGCAGATCAGCTCAAACTTCTCTTCGCCATCTTCCAGGTTGATCGAGTTAATGATCGCCTTGCCCTGGCAGTAGGTCAGCGACAACTCCACTGCCTTGGGGTCAGTGGTGTCGATCATGATCGGCGCCTTGATCTTGCGGATCAGCTTCTCGTAGAACGGCGGGATGTCCGCCATCTCATCGCGATCACTGGATTGCAGACAGACGTCGATGACATGCGCACCGCCGCGCACCTGCCGCTTGGCGATGTCGGTGGCCTCTTCCCACTTTTCTTCCGCCACCAGATTCTTGAACAGGCGCGACCCAATGACGTTGGTCCGCTCGCCCACCAGCAGCGGACGGACGCTGTCTTCGGCTTCCACCAACTCGATGCCGGAATAGTAGGCGCGGTGCTTCGATTCCCGCAGCGCCCGCGGAGCCTTGCCTTGCACCATCTGGGCGATCGCTTCAATATGGCCGGGCGTTGTGCCGCAGCACCCGCCCACGATGTTCAGCCAGCCATGGTCGGCAAACTTCTCCAGTTGGGCGGCCAGCGTCTGCGGCGTCTCGCCGTATTTGCCTTCTTCATTCGGCAGGCCCGCATTGGGGTACACCGAGATCCGCGTGGACGCCATCTCAGACAGCGTACGGATGTGATCCGTCATGAACTCCGGGCCGGTGGCGCAGTTCAGCCCAATCGACAATAGGTCAGCATGGGCGATGGACGCATAGAGAGAATCGGCCGTCTGTCCCGCCAGCATCGTGCCCATCGGCTCAATCGTGCCGGAGACCATCACGGGAATCCGCTCGCCCAGTTCTTTGCTGAGCTGGTCGATGCCCAGCAGCCCCGCCTTCACGTTGCGCGTGTCCTGGCAGGTTTCCAGCAACAGAATGTCGGCACCGCCTTCGTAAAGACCCTTCGCTTGCTTGTAGTAGCCTTCCACCAGATGCTGGAACGTGGTGCCGCCGGTGACGGAGATAGCCCGCGTGGTGGGGCCCATCGAGCCCGCCACAAACCGGATACGGCCCGGCTGATCGAATTCGGCCGCCGCTTCCCGGGCCAAGCGGGCAGCGGTGTGATTCGTTTCGTACCACAGGTGCTCCAGGTCAAATTCGGCCAGCGTGATCAGGTGGCCGCCGAATGAATTCGTCTCCACGATATCCGCGCCGGACTGATAGTAGGCGCGATGGACGTCCCGGATCCATTCCGGCCGCGTGAACAGCAGGTTCTCTGAGCAGTTTTCAAACTTCGGACCGCCCCAATCCTCAATGGTGGGGTTGCGCTGCTGCAACATGGTGCCCATCGCTCCGTCCAGCACCAGAATGCGTTGTGCGAGGGCGTCATAAAGGGCTTGGCGGCGTTCACGGGCTGATAACATGTTGTTTTGCGGTCTTCCTTCTTTAGTTTAACGTTTGTGGTGCTGGCCGCGCCGGTGGTCTGGGCCGATCTGGCTCCCAAGACCCGAGCGGCCTTTGATCGCTACGTCGCCGCGACGGAGCCGCAGATCGAACAGCGCAACCAGCCGGGCGCGACGTTCTTGTGGCTCGACCAGGACCCCCAACACCGGGCGGCAGCGGCCGCCGGAGAAGTGGTGGTGCAACAAGTGCCGGCCCCGGAAGTGCCCAGCGGCCAGATTCAGCATTGGCTGGGCGGTGTCTTCATTCCCGGCGTCACCCTCGCCCGCCTGCTGCAAGTGGATCAGGACTACAACCGCCATAAGGTTCTGTATCGGCCGGAAGTGATGGACTCCCGCCTAATCAGCCGTCGCGGAGACGTTTTTCACATCTTTCTGCGCCTCTACAAAAAGAAGGTTCTCACTGCGGTACTCGACACCGAGCACGATGTCGAGTACCGGCGGCTTTCTGAGAAGAAGGTTTACTCCCGTTCCATCAGCCGCAGCGTGCGGGAAGTGCACAACGCCGGGCTACCTGATGAACAGGTTCTGCCGGCGGGCGAGGGAAC
>JBIKMK010000138.1:0-8604 GCA_044359315.1 Bryobacteraceae bacterium
CCTGCTGGTGGAAGAGTTCGGCTTTGATGCTGCGTACAACTACAAGACCACCCCGGACCATTCGGCCAAGCTGAAGGAACTGTGCCCCCAGGGCATCGATTGCTACTTCGACAACGTCGGCGGCGTAATCACCGATGCGGTCTTCAGCCGCATGAACACCTTCGGCCGCGTCTCCATCTGCGGCCAGATCTCGCAGTACAACAACACCCAGCTTGAGGTGGGCCCGCGTTTGCTCAGCACCGTTTTGGTGAAGCAGCTCAAAGTGGAAGGCTTCATCGTCATCCGCTACTTTGAGCGCGCCCGTGAGTTCTACACTGCGATGAGCCAGTGGCTGCGCGAAGGCAAGCTGAAGTACCGGGACACCATCGTCGAAGGCATCGAGAACGCCCCGCAGGCCTTCATCGGCCTGCTGCAGGGCGAGAACACCGGCAAGATGCTCGTGAAGGTGGCCGACTAGAGGCCATGCTGGCGATCGTCTCCGTGGCCACCACCGACAGTACCCTCAACGTCGGAGTTTCCGATGGACGTACCGTCTCCGCGCCATTGGCCTGGTATCCGCGGCTGGACGAAGGTAGCGCGGAGCAACGGCTGGATTTCCGGATCTACGAGGGTGGCGTTGGTGTGCATTGGCCCAGCCTAGATGAAGACATCAGTCTGGATGGCCTGCTGGCCGGGGCTCCGTCGCCCGAATACCGCCGTGAGACGCGGGGCGCCTTCTTCCCCAATGCCGGCGATCCGGCCAGCTTGGTTGCTGCCCACGGGTTCTTGCAGCGCTTGTTGAATGAATACTCGGAGCTGCTTCGGAATCAGCCGCCAGAGGACCAAGCCCGGCTTCGAGAAGAAGTTTTCCGGGCCCTCGGCACTCGGCCTGCCGCTTAGCGTCCCACCTGCCCGTACCACATCGGTCCGCCACGGTGGGCGGGGAAGCCGTAGCCGTTGACGTAGATGATGTCGATGTCCACCGGCCGTAGTGCGATGCCTTCTTCCAGGATCTTCTTGCCTTCGTCGATCAACGCGCCGACGCAGCGGTCGATGATCTCTTGCGCGCTGATCTCGCGGTGGCCGGTGCGGTGTTGTTCGATCAGTGCGGTCACCACCGGGTCAATCGAAGGGTTGCGCTTTTCGTCGTAGCGGTACCAGCCGGCGCCGGTCTTTTGGCCGTAGCGGCCCATCTCGCATAAGGCATCTTCAATCGGAGCTGAGCCCACTTCGCCGCGCTCCTGCCGGATGCGCCAGCCGACATCGAGGCCTGCCAGATCGCCAACCGCCAGCGGACCCATGGCCATGCCCCAATCGTAGAGCGCCTTGTCCACCGCCATCGGGTCCGCGCCTTCGATCACCAGTTGCTCGGCCACGCGGCGGTACGGCCCGAACATCCGGTTGCCGACAAAGCCAAAGCAGTTGCCCACCAGCACGCCCACCTTGCGCAGCGTCTTGGCCAGCGCCATCGATGTCGCCAATACTTCCGGAGCAGTATCCTTGCCCCGCACGATTTCAAGCAACCGCATCACGTTGGCGGGGCTGAAGAAGTGGTGGCCCACCACCATCTGCGGGCGCTTGGTGGCGCTGGCGATTTCGTCGATGTCGAGCGTTGACGTGTTGGAGGCGAGAATGCAATCCGCCTTGGCGATCCCATCCAGTTCGGCAAAGATCGTCTTCTTCAGCGCCATGTTCTCAAACACCGCCTCGACGATGATGTCGGCGGTGTCGAAGCCCTCCCAGGTCAGCTGCGGCGTCAGCAGCGCCAATCGCGAATCCATCCAGGCTTGCGTAAACCGGCCCTTGGCCACGGAGGCGGCGTAGTTCTTGGTGATGGTGGCGACGCCGCGGTCTAGTGCTTCTTGCGACGTCTCCCGCAGCCGCACGGGGATGCCCGCATTGAGATAGTTCATCGCGATGCCACCACCCATGGTGCCTGCGCCGATCACGGCGGCGCTCTTGATGGGCAGCACGGGCGTGTCCTTGGCGAGGAAGGGAATCTTGGCCACTTCGCGTTCGCCGAAAAAGACATGGATCATTGACTTCGACTGTTCGTCGAACAAGCACTCTTCAAACAGCTTCCGCTCGTAATCCACGCCTTCGGCGAACGTCATCCGGGTGGCGGCTTCGACGGCGTCGATCGCTTTCTGCGCCGCCATCAAGCCGCGAGCGCGTTTTGCCGCAGCGGCGCGGGCGGCACTGAAGACAGCGGGGTCTGCGGGGGCCACCGGCAAGTCGCTTACGCGGCGCACGGGCTTGCCTTGCGCGAACTCCACCGCAAAGGTCAACAGATCGCCGGTGGACACCGCGTCGACGATGCCGTGCTGCAAGGCGTCAGCAGCGGAGATCGGGTCACCTTGCCAACACATCTCCATCGCCTTGACGGCTCCCGCCAGCCGAGGCAAGCGCTGTGTCCCGGCCGCGCCGGGGATGATGCCCAACTTTACTTCCGGCTGGCCCACCTTGGCCGCCGGGTCGATGACGCGGTAGTGCCCGCCCATCGCCACTTCGAGACCTCCGCCCAAGGCCTGCCCATGGATCGCCATGACGACTGGCTTAGCGGACTGCTCAATCAGGTCGATCTTGTCGGCCAGGCCAATGTCGGATTTCTGGCCCGAAGTGATTTTGCCGAACTCCTTGATGTCGGCGCCGGAGATGAAGGTGCGGCCACCACCGATAATCACAATAGCGGTGACTTCCGGATCGGCATTGAAGGTAGTGATGCCTTCGACGATCCCCTCCGGCACTCCGGGGCTCAGAGCGTTGACGGGTGGATTATTGATGGTGATGACGCCAACATTGGCCAGCTTCGAGAGAAGGACGAGATCGCTCATTGTGTTGAGCCTATCACTCATGCTGGTGGCCTTGGCCGCTCCTGATCAGGGCAGGGCAGCGGAGGTGCCGGTGGTCTATGTATGGCTATCGCCCGAATGCCCGGTCTCGAACCGCTATGCCCCGGAGCTCGACCGCATTGAGCGTGACTACCCCGCCGTCAAGCTGATCCGGACGGATTCCCCTGTGCTCGCGCGCAAGTACGGCATCACCATGACGCCCGAAGTGGCTGTCGTTGACGCCCAAGGCCGCCTCTTCTATCGCGGCCGCATTGATGACCAATACGTCGACTACGGCAAAACCCGGCCCGCCCCCACGAGGCGCGATCTGCGGATTGCGCTCGATGAACTGGCTGCGGGCAAGCGCGCCAGCCTGCCGAGAACGAAGGCCTTTGGCTGTGCGCCGCCCACACCAGCAAAGACGAACTAGTAGAGCAGCGCCCGCTGCCGCTGGGCCAGAAACTCCGCCATGTCCCAACCAGCAACCACCCGCCGCGGGTCGTCGCCTTTCTTGATCGCCTCCATCGTGGCGCGGCTTCCGATCAGGCGCGCGCAGGCTTCGATGTCGATCTTGCCGGGGTAGAGCTTCTGCAGTGCGGTCGCCAGTTCCACGCCGAACAACGTCGCGTTCACGGCTTCCCGCTCCGTGATCACAAACCGCACGCCGGACTTAATGGGGTAGGCGCGGAGGCCGGGAATGAAGCGCTGGTTCAAGTAGCCCGCAAGGTCCGGGCCGTTGATCCATTCAGCCGACACTTGCTCAAATGGGGCGTCAGTGCCGCGGCCGACGGAGTAGCCTTTCGAGAACTCAAGCATGGCCACGCCGGGGTACAGCAGCGCGCCATTCAGGCTCTTCATGTTGGGCGAAGGGTTCACCCAGGTGAGGCCCGTCTGGTCCAGCCAGTAGTCGCGTTGCCAGTTCTTCATGGGCACGACAGTCAGGTCCGCCTTCACTTCTTCGTTGATCATCCGCGCCAGTTCGCCCAGCGTCATGCCATGCCGGATGGGCATGGGACGGATGGCGATGAATGATTGCCGGTCCGCGTCGAGCATTGGGCCTTCGACGCGCGTGCCGGTAATCGGGTTCGGCCGGTCCAGCACGACAAAAGGCAGCTTGCGGCGTGAGGCTTCTTCCATGGCGTTCACCATGGTCGAAAGAAACGTGTAGAAGCGCGCGCCGATGTCCTGGATATCGAACACCAGCACATCGACGTTCTTCAGGCTCTCGTCGCTGGGCCGGCGCTGCTTGCCGGAATAGAGGCTCCAGACGGTCAAGCCGGACTTTTCATCCTTGCTGTTGCCGACGTTCTCGTGATCTTCCTTGCCTGCGATGCCGTGCTCCGGCGAAAACAACGCAGTGAGCTTCACGCCCGCTGCGATCATCGCGTCGATGTTGCGCTGGCCGTCGCGCGCCAGGCCCGTGTGGTTGGTGATCAAGCCCACGCGCTTGCCCGCCAGGCGCGAGAACTTCTCCTCGATCAAGACATCCAGGCCCGTCAGCGTGTTTCCGCCCGTCACGGCCTTGGCCGCTTCAGTGGCCACCGCCCGCCGCAAGGCCGCGATGGGCGGGGTCCGCTGCGGGTGCACGGCATTGGTCAGCAGGATCACATAGGTGCGGGAAACCGGGTCCATCCACAAGGAGGTGCCCGTAAAGCCGGTGTGGCCAAAGCCGCCAATGGGAAATAGTTCACCACGGGGCGCGGAGAAGGCGGTGTCGATGTCCCAGCCAAAGCCGCGTACGGGCTTGCCGGCGGGTGATTGCGGCTGCGTGAAACTTGTCTTGCGGGACAGCATCCAGCGGGCGAACAGAGCCAGATCGTCGGCCATCGTGAACATACCGGCATGGCCCGCCACGCCACCCATAAATCGGGCAGTCGGGTCATGCACGACGCCGCGAATGGAGGTGGTCTCGCCCTTCAACCGTTCTGTCGGGGCGATCCTTGCCTTGAGAGCTGCGGGTGGCACAAACTGCGTATCTTTCATCCCAAGCGGCTGAAACACCATGCGTTGGGCGTACTCATTCAACGGCTGACCCGAGACGCGGCGCACGATCTCTCCGAGCAGCAGAAAGTTGATGTCGCTGTAGACGAACTTCTCGCCCGGTGGTGTCAGGGGCTTGTCCACCAGCGCCCGCCGGATGCCTTCGCGCTCGCCGGACCATTCCGGCTCCAGATCCACATCGGGCCGCAGACCGGAATAGTGCGTCAACAAATGCCGCACCGTGATCTCCGTATAGGGATACTCCGGCAGGTACGACGCCACCGTCCGGTCCGGATCAATCCCCAGCAGCATGACTGAGGTGGTGGTGGCCACCACCTTCGTCAGCGAGGCCGCATCAAAAATGGTGTCGAGCGTCATCTTTTCGCCCGCCACTTCGTAGCTCCGCAACCCGTACGCCTTGCGATGCAGCAATTGATCCGGCAAGCCCGGCACCGACCGGCCGACAATGGCCACTGCTCCGGGGATCTGCTTCTTGGCGATCGCTTCTTCAATGGCGCGCGAGATTCCCGGAATCTCCTGCGCGCCGGCGGCCAGCGCCACACTCAACCAGATCAAAAATCTCATGCCGCTCCCAGTTTCGCCGCCAACTCGTCCAGCTTCCTCGCCAACGCCACATCCTTTGCCGTCACGCCACCCGCGTCGTGGGTCCATAGATCCACCACGACGCGGTTCCAGACGTTGAACCATTCCGGGTGGTGATTCATGGCCTCAATGGCGATGGCCGAGGTCGCCATAAAGCCAAAGGCGTGGACGAAGTCGGCGAACTTGAATTCGCGATGCAGCTTGCCTGCGTTGTCGGTCCAGCCGGGCAGTTGGGCCAGGGCGTCAGCGATCAAAATCTTGCTCATGGAAAACCTCTCAAACCTTGCGCAACGATCCACTCACGGTGGACTCCGCCTGTACCAGTTCCAGCAGCGCTTCACCCACCACCGCACGCTTCGCGTCCGTGTCAATGGTGCCCGGTAGAACGGCATTCACAAACACCCGGTTCCCCACCACTTCTTTGGCGAGCACTGCGATGAAGGCGTGTAAAGCCGACTTGGTGGCCACATAGGCCGCCATCCCCGGCACCCGCGCCTCCGCGCCCGCCGCGCCGATGGCGACAATGTGCCCGCCACCTCCCGCCGCCAGCCGGAGCGCCCCTTCACGCAGAATGGGAACCGCCGCCAGGATATTCAGCTGGATCAGTTTGTGCCAGGCTTCGTCACTGGAACCCATCTCAAAGCCACCCGCCAAGTGCACCAGGACATTGAATGCCCCCGCCTCGTCCAGCACCCGTTGAGCCTCTGCCGGATTGCTCAGGTCCACGCCCCGCACAGGCAACACTTGATAGCCCGCTTGTTCAAACTGCGCTGTGACCACTTTCCCCAGTGCGCCGCTGGCACCCGTAATCACTGCTATCCGCTTCATTATTCGAGTGTAAGGCGAATCTGGGCGCAGCGTGAGTTTCTGTGTACAGTAGAGTGATGCCACTGGCCCGCCTGCGTCTTGATCTGGAGTTCATGCCCTCGCCAGACGAGAACCAACCGGGTCTGCTGGTGCGGGACCCGATGCGGTACTCCGATGCAGTCCTCCTGATCCCCCCGCCGCTGATTCCCTGCCTGGCGATGTTTGACGGAGAAACCTCCGAGCTCGACCTGCAGCACGCGCTGTTTGAAGCGCTGGGCGATCTGCGGGTGGGTGAGGTGAAGGACAACCTGATTTCCGCGCTGGACCAGTCAGGATTTCTGGAGAACGCAACCTTTGCCGAGATTCGCGACGGCCGTTACCGCGAGTTTGCCGAAGAGACCAAGCGCTGGCCGGCGCATATCGGACCTGGCGGTTACCCGGAAGATCCCGCGGAGTTGCGCACCACCTTCGACGACTATTTCCGTGGCTCCCGCCCCGCGGCGGATGAAGCCACGCAAGCGATTGCCGCTCCCCATGTCAGCCCGTTTGGCGGCTGGGAGTCCTACGCCGACGCCTACGCCGCGATTCCGGCCTCGGCGGCGGAGAAGACGTTCGTCATTCTCGGCACCTCTCATCACGGCCCGATGGATCGGTTCGGCCTCACCCGCAAGCCGTTTGTGACGCCCTACGGCGAAACCCTGCCCGCACTTGATCTGATCAACGAACTGGAGCAGCGCGGCGGCCCGGCGGTGGCGATGGAAGATTATTGCCATTCGATGGAACATTCCATCGAGTTCCAGGTGGTCTTCCTGCAGCACTTATTTGGACCGCAGGTGAAAGTGTTGCCGATTTTGGTGGGTTCCTACGCGCGTAGTATCTACCAGGGCGGAATGCCCGAAGACAACGAGGACGTGAAGCGCTTTTTGGGTACCTTGGGCAACCTAGCCGCTCGTGAAGGCAACAGCCTCTTCTGGACCCTGGGCATTGACATGGCCCACATGGGCCGCCGGTATGGCGATCCAATTCAAGCGGAAGCCCAGGCCGGGGAAATGCTGCGGGTCGAAGCGCGAGACCGTGACCGGATTGAGCGGGTGTCACAGCAGGACGCAGCCGGGTTCTGGGAGCGTGTACAGGAAAATCGCGACGACTTAAAGTGGTGTGGCTCCGCTCCGCTCTACACATTTCTGCGCGCCCGGCCGGATTTGAGTGGAGAATTGCTGCGGTATCAGCAGTGGAATATTGATCCGCAGAGCGTCGTATCTTTTGCGGCGATGCGCTTCCAGTAGGAAAGACTGGCGTGAAGTTGGGGCGGAGCTGAAGTCTCACATCCAACGAAAAAAAGGCCCGCAAGAAGCTTCACCCCAGGACGCCAACAGCCCCGCCCGACTGTTGGCAAACTCTTGGGGGAGCAATCTTACGGGCCCACCGTGGCTGTGAATTGGTCGGCGGGCTTAGGATCAGAAAGTCCCCGCACACATCCGTCCGGCACTGACCACAGGACCAAACTCGTTCGAGACAAGTTGGCCCACACTGGAATCTTGAGGTCGCGAGCAATCCCGCCCGACTGCCTGCGATGACCGCCGAATCCGAATGTGGGTCAACCCGTTGAAGGACAACCAACGGTAGAACCCCTCCGTAAAGCTTCTACCGCCGCCTTCAAACCACTAAGCGCGGGATTAGACATAAGTACCGCATGGGGCGGGAATTTTTTGTGGCTCGTCCGGACTATTCCGCCGTGGCGGCCAGTTGGCCGTAGAGGTAGTCCCGAGCGGCTTCCCAGTCGCGCTGGACGGTGGCGAGTGAAATGCCCAGCAGTTCACCGGCTTCTTTCTGGGTGAGGCCGCCAAAAAAACAGAGCTCCACCACCCGGCTGGCCCGGGGGTTCTCGTTGGCCAATGCGGAGAGGGCATCATCCAGGCTTTCGATCTCCCGGTCCCGCAGCAGGCCGACGTCTCCGGCTTCCTCCAGCGGCACCCGCGGAGCGTTGCCGCCGCGAATTTGAGCATTCTTCCGCCGCGCATGATCCACCAGGACGCGCCGCATCTGGCGGGCGGCCGTTGCAAAAAAATGCTCGCGGTCTTCAAAAATCATCGTCTCTTTATTGGCGCCAAACAAATCGACGTACACTTCATTCACCAGCGCGGTGGCCTGCAGGGTGTGGCCCTGGCGCTCATATTTCATGTAGTATTCGGCCAATTTGCGGAGTTCTTTGTAGACCAGCGCCATCAACTGGTCAGCCGCCTCACGGCGGCCACCGCGTAGTTCATCCAGCAGTGTCGTGAAAACGTGGGAGTTCTGGCTATCCATCCGCTTGCAGGCTCTGGCGAAAGGATATCATGGGGTTCTTCGATGAGCGTACGCATCCTAGCCGTCAACGCGGGTGATGACCTGCTTCGGGATCTTC
>JBIKMK010000137.1:0-8604 GCA_044359315.1 Bryobacteraceae bacterium
GCTTGCCGTCCGGCCCGACAAACGGCACCGGCCCCCGGAACATATGGGTCGAAATATCACCGGGGCGCAGGCGTTCGGTCACCAGTTGCCAGTAAGGCCGCTCAATGTGGAAGTAGCCAAAGTCCACCATGATCGGGATATTCGCTTCGCGCCCCGCCTCCAGCGCCCGGTCCACGCTGTCCCAGTCCGGCTTCTGGTAGTGTGCGCTCTTCACGCCCACGACGATGTCGGAATGCTTCTTGGCCAGGCGCGCCAGTTCCTTCGGATCAAAATCATCCTGCTCGGCCACGTCGGTCATCATGCCCAGTCCGGCAATGTTGATGAACGCGAAAACTCGCGTCTGCACGCGGTCGATCACCGTATGCCGGAACGTCTCAAAGTTGCGCCAGCCGCTCGATCCCGCATCGGCCATCGTGGTCACGCCGGTGCGGAAGCTGAAGCCATCGGGCCAGATGCTGTTGTCGCCCGCCCACGCATTCTTGACGCCGGTGGTGGCAAACAAGTGGACGTGGATGTCGATCAGCCCCGGCGTCACCACCAGGCCCTTCACATCCAGGGTCTGCTTGCCGGTCAGGTTGTCGCCGACGGCTGCGATCTTACCCGCGGTGACAGCCACGTCGGCGACGCGGTCCACATTGTTGCGCGGGTCGATCACGCGCCCGCCTTTTAGTACCAGATCGTACTGGGCCAGCAATAGCAAAACGACGGAGGTCATCTCGCTATTCTAAGAGCGAATGTGGGTTGCGATGTTGGCCATGCTGTTGAAGACCCCGGTGCTCGAGCTTCCGCGCCCGGTCCCGGTGACGCTGCGGTTCACGGAAACCCGCGTGTTTGTTGAGATGGCGGGTGAAATTCAGGATCCGGTGAAGGTGTTTGCACCGCACGCGCTGGAGACGTGGGTGAACCAGGAAAAGATGACCTGCCGCCGCTACGGCGGATACCGCTGGGTGACGTTCCCCATTCTGCACAATCAGGAAGCGTGCGAACCATATTAAAGTAAGGGCATGAGAAGTTCCGTCCTGGCGATCTTGGTAGCACTGTCAGCTGCCGTCGCCACCGCCGCTCCGGCACCCGCCAGCTTCAAAACCTATTGCTTCAGCTGTCACGGCAAGGCCGCGATGGGCGGCGTCAATCTGGAGCAACTCACCACGCAACCGTCCCCCGGCGAGAACTTTCAGCACTGGGAAAAGGTGGCCACCGCGCTCGAAACCCGGCACATGCCGCCAGCCAAGATGAAGCAGCCCACCGATGAAGAACGCTCCGCGGCCGTCAACTGGATCCGGACTGAACTGCGCACCTATGCGCTGAAGAATGCCGGCGACCCCGGCCGCGTCACCGTCCGCCGCCTCACCTCCGGCGAGTACGCCTACACCATCAAGGACCTCACCGGCGTCGACTTCCGCGCCGACCAGGACTTTGTGACGGACGAAGTAGGCGGCGTCGGCTTCACCAACTTTGGCGATGTCCAGTTCTTGCAGGATTCCAGCCTGGAACGCTATCTGGGTGCCGCCAAATGGGTGGCCGACCGGGCGGTGATCGGCTCCGGTCCGCTGCAGTTTTATCAGGACCCCGGCCGCACCGGCCTGGAGCTATCGGCCATCAACCGTATCTACGCCATCTACAGCGCCCACGGCTTCCGCGCCTCCTCCGGCGAAGGCGGGCGCCCCTTTGGCCTGGAACGTTACGCCAAAGCCATCCACGCGGCATGGCGCTACCAGCATCGCGTTGCCCTGGGCGAGCCCAAGGTAACGCTGGCGCAACTGGCGGCCCGCGAAGGCTTGCTGGCCCCCTTCGTCGAGCACATGTGGAGCGTGCTTCAAAAGCAGGGCACCAAGTTCCCCACCGCCGAAGTAATTGAACGATTCCGCAAGTTGCCCGCGCCCCCGCAGGATGACGCCCAGATCCGCGCCGCCTGCGACCAGCTCCGCGACTTTGTGATCGATTGGCCGCGGTGGCTGCTAGGAGCGGGTGAAGCCGCCGCCGGTGGCCAGGGTGACGAGCGCGCGCTGATCCTGACCGACGAGACGGTCCAGGCCCTCCCGCGTCAGAAGATGCGGTTCAATGTGATCCGCCGTGGCCGTGAAGATAGCAAGACCCTTCGTGTGTTCTTGACGATGGGCTCCGCCAACCCGGACGCCAAAGACCAGCCCTACATCATCTGGCGCAACGGCACCATCCGGCTGATCGGCAAAGACCGCAAGCAATTGCCGCCGCAACCGCTGCGTAGCGCGTTGACGCCGGAAAGCGTGGCTCAGTTGGGCTTCGGCAAGACGCCCGACGGCAAGGAACTTTCGCTGGATGAATTCACGACTCCGGGCACTGGAACGGTCACCTTCGATGTCGCGCTGCCCGATGCTCAAGGCTCATTCGTGCTTATGATCGAGCCGGAGATCGGCCCCGGCCCCAACAACGATGCCGTCATCCGCTGCACCATCTCCGACCGGCCCGAGCTGAACAAAGGGCGGCCCTTTTCGGCGCTGGTCGGCAAACCCGATTCCCCGGGCTACAAGGCCTGGAAGACCAACGTGATGGCCTTCGCCGCCGACATCCCGCTGAATTCGCACGCCGAAGGCAACCCCTCCGACAAGGACCCCATCCCCGCGCCCTACGACAACACCTACAACCAGCCGGAGCGCGATGTCTTTCATACGCAGGTGAAGTACTACCGGGGCGACCGGTTCCTCTACCAGAACATGCTCGACGCTCCCACGCGCGTCAAGCTGGACCAGGCATGGAATGACCTGCTGGCCTCCTTTGACTATCACGACAACTTCCTGCTGTTCGTCAAAGAGAAGTTCAAGCTGGACCTGAAGGGCAAGACCATCGCCCAGCTCACTGCCGCCGAGATCGCCGCCCTGCCGGCTGAGCCCCGCAAGTACATCGCCGCGCTTCGCACCGAATACGATGCTGTGCACAAAAGCCAGATCACCGGTCAACCGCAGCACATCGACGATGCCGTCCGCTTTGCCGCCCAAGCCTGGCGGCGCCCTTTGACGGAAGCCGAAAAGGCGGACCTGAAGCTCTTTTACTGGACCCAGCGTGAGACCTTGAAGCTGGACCACGCGGCCGCCATCCGCGCCCTGATCGCCCGCATCCTGGTGGCCCCGGCCTTCCTCTACAAGTACGAACAGCCGCTGCTCACCTCCAGCGCTCCCAAGGCGCTCACCGGCCCCGAACTGGCCAATCGCCTTTCGTACTTTCTGTGGTCCTCGCCACCCGATGCTGAGCTCCGCCGCGCCGCCCAGGCCGGTGAACTGGCCCAGCCCGCTCTGCTAGCCAAGCAAGTGAAGCGACTAATGGCCGACACGCGCGCCCGCCGCTTCTCGACCGAGTTCTTTGGCCAGTGGCTGGGCTTCTACCGCTTCGACCAGTTCCGTGGCGTCGATTCTACGCGCTACCCCGAGTTCAACGACGAACTCAAGTCCGCCATGTACGACGAAGCGGTCACCTTCTTTGAGCACATCATCCGCCAGGAGCGGCCCGTGGGTGAGATCTTCACGGCTGACTACACCTTCCTGAACAAGACGCTGGCCAAGCACTACGGGGCCAAGCATGAGGTGAAGTCCACCACCACGCCCGAACTGGTCACCGGAGCCAATGCCTTCGCCCGTGGCGGCATGCTGCGCCTGGGTGCCGTCCACGCGGCCACCTCGGCTCCGCTGCGGACCAGCCCGGTGAAGCGTGGTGACTGGATGCTGCGCCGCGTGCTCGGCACGCCCACGCCGCCGCCACCGGCTGACGCGGGTTCGATTCCAGCTGACGAAAAGAACTTCGGCGGCCTCTCGCTGCGCGAGAAACTGGCCGCCCACCAGCGCAACGCCACCTGCGCTGGATGCCACACCCGCATCGACCCGCTGGGCTTCCCGTTTGAGCGCTACGACGCCATCGGTCGCCTGCGCAACAACTACCCCGACGGCAAGCCCGTCGATGACTCCTCGGTTGCTTCCGACAAGACGCCCATCGCCGGCATCGACGGACTGCTGGCCTACTTGAAGAAGCAGGAGCCGCAGGTGCTGAAGAACCTGTCGCACAAACTGCTGGGCTACGCGCTGGGCCGCACGATCCTGGCTTCCGATCAACCGCTGGTGGAGAAGATGGTGGGCCTGGGCTCGCAAGCCACCTTCACCGAACTGGCCACCGAGATCGTCCAGAGCCGTCAATTCCGCTTCCGCCGCGAAATGCCGGAAACCTCGCGGGCTCCCGCGACGCCTCCCAGTAATGCCCCTGTCCGTGCCGAAGGAGGACAATAGAAATATGGCCCCGCTCGCCCATCGCCCGCTCGCTCGCCGCAACTTCCTGCGCGGTGCCGGAGTAGCGCTCACGCTGCCCTGGTTTGATTCGTTGACCGCCCAGGCGGCCACCGCCGTCAACAAGGCCCCCGTCCGCTTTGGTTGCCTCTACTTTTCAAACGGCGTTGAGCCAGAACATTGGTGGGCCAAAGGCGAAGGCGCAGCCATGGAGATCGGCCCGGCGCTGGCACCCATGCAGCCGCACCGCGAAGACATGGTGTTCGTGCGCGGCCTCTACCATCATCAGGCGATGATCATGCCCAGCCCTCACCTGGGCCGGTCACCCAACATTCTCTCGGGATCGCCGATTTCGCTGGACCCGGCGGTGATCCGCTGCGGCACCAGTTTCGACCAAGTCCTAGCCTCGCGGCTGGGCGCGCAGACCGCACTGCCGTCCATGGTGCTGGGCATTGAGCCGAACGAACTGCGCTTGGAAGACGGCCTGTCGATGGTCTACGGCTCCTCCATTTCATGGATGTCGCCCACCAAGCCCGCCGCCAAAGAAATCTACCCGGCGCGCATCTTCGATCTACTGGTAGGTGATGGCTCCGGCCGGCAAGTGGACCGCTCCATCTTGGACGCCGTGCGTCGCGACGCCAACTCCCTCTCGACACGCCTGAATGCCGGTGATCGCCACAAGCTGGACGAGTACCTGGAATCGATCCGGTCGATCGAAAAACGGCTCACCCGCGCCGCCAAGGATGAGCGCCTGGAAGGCTGGCGCCCGTCGATCACCAAGCCCAACATCCCACGCCCGGCCGACCAGATCCCGCAGGATGTGCCGGAGCACATGAAGCTGATGCTCGACCTGATCGTTCTCTCGTTCCAGATGGACAAGAGCCGTCTGGCGACGCTGATGCTGAACAACGACCTGTCACAGATGAACATGAAGTTCATCCCCGGCGTCCAAGGCGCACTGCACCTCGACCTGACCCACAACGGCAAAGCCGCCGCCACCGAAGCGATGTATCTGAAGACCAACCAGTTCCACATCGCCCAGTTCGCCTACCTGGTGGACCGCATGAAGAAGACCGACGACGGCAACGGCCAAACGCTGTTCGACAACACCATCCTCATGTGCTGCTCCAGCCTGTTCGACGGCGACGCCCACTCAGCGGAGCAGTTGCCAATCCTGCTGGCTGGCAAAGGCGGCGGCGCGCTCAAATTGGGCGGCCGCAACCTGGACTACATGAAAGCCGGTGACGACAACCGGCGGGCTTGCAGCCTCTACCTATCGCTGATGGACCGCATGGGCGTGCAGCTGGACCGGTTCGGGGATACGGATAAGCGTCTGGCGAATCTGTAGGGGCCGTTCCAGTGAACGACGCAAAACTCGATTCCATCCCGATCGTGATCGGCCGAGAAGACGACGGCCGCTCGTGGGCCGACATCGAATCAATGCCCGGCGTGATGGCCTATGGAGCTTCGGAGCAAGACGCAATAACCGCCGTGCGCGCGCTCGCCTTGCGAGTGGTCGCCGACTGTATCGAGAACGGCGAGGAGCTCCCAGATGGATTCGGTATGCCACGCTACCGTAGCGCTCAAGGTTGGTAAACTCGGGGTATGCAGCTAACGTACGTGTTCCAAAAAAGTCCGTCGGGCTGGTACATAGGCTGGGTCGAGGAAGTCCCAGGTGCGAACACGCAGGGTGCAACGCTGGATGAAGCTCGCCGTAACCTCACCGAGGCACTGGAGATGGTTCTTGAAAGTCGGCGCGAGCTAGCTGCGCGGGAGTTTGAGGGCCAAGATCTACTACGTGAAGGGGTTCCCGTTGGAGCCCCGTGAAGCGCACTGAACTAGTCAGGCACCTAGAACAACAGGGCTGCGAGCTCATGCGGGAGGGCAGCAACCACACGCTGTTCTTGAATCCCCAAAACCTAGCGACAACCGCAATTCCACGTCATCGTGAGGTTGAAGAATACCTCTGCCGAAAGATATGCCGTGATCTGGAGGTTGCTCCTCCTCATCCACGCTGGAAGAGCTAGCTACCCCAACATCACCCGCTGCTTTGCCCCATCCCAGTGGGCGATCTTGCCGCGGCGGTAGCTCTCGTTGCCCATGTAGCAGGCCACGACGCCCGCCATGCCCAGCTCGGCGTCGCACTTCAGTGCCTCGCCAGACCGGATGGCGCGCATCAGGTTCTGGTGGTGCAACTCCGTCCGTTCGCCACCCGTCTTCTGGTGAACGATCATCTTCGCTTCGCCCTCAAACAGGCGCTGCGGCGTGATGGTGAAGCCCGTGTTCGTGAACTCGAGCGTCGCCTTGTGCCCGCGGAGCAGGTGCGACACTTTGGTGTCGTTGGCCATCGAGGAGATCAACTGCACGGTGAGCCCGCCGGGGTAGTCCAGCAGAAAATTCAGCGTGTCCGGAATCTCGGCCTTTGATTGCGCGAACTCAAACTTGCCGCCAAAGCCCACCGCCTTTTCAGGAGCCGTCAGCCCCAGCGCCTTGATGATGCGCGTGACGCGGTGGATAAACAGGTCGCTGGCAATGCCGCCGGAATAGTCCCAGTAGCGGCGCCAGAATTGGAAACGGTCCGGTTCGAAGTCATGCTTGGCCGCCGGGCCCAGCCAGCTCTTCCAGTCGAGATTCTCGCCGGGCTTCACGTCCGGGTCCATCTCGCCGGTCCAAAAGTCGTCGCGGTGGTTGCGCGAATAGTCGATCTGCGCCAGCACCACTTTGCCCAGCGCGCCGTCCTTGACGTACTTGAAGGCGGTCTCGTAGGAGTCGTCCGACATCCCCTGGACGCCCACCTGGAACTTCAGCTTGGGGTTGGCTTTCACCCGGGCCACCAGCTTCTTGGCTTGCTCCGGGTTCTGCGTCATTGGCTTTTCGCAATAGACGTGCTTGCCCGCGGCCAGCGCATCCATCGCCATCTGGTAGTGCCAGTGCTCCGGCGTCGCGATCAGGACATAGTCGATGTCCTTGTCGCCCAGGATGGTCCGGTAGTCCTTCACCGGCTTGCCGCCCGTGCGCTTCACCATCGCGTCCATACGCTTCTGGTAGACGTCGCAAACGGCGGTGATTTCGAAATTGTCTGATTCACGGATCGGCAGCAGAGAGCTGACATGGGCGTTCGCCATACCGCCGCAACCGATCACACCTACACGGAGCTTTTCGTTCGCTCCCAGGACTCGAGTGGCCGAGAGGGCCGTCATCGCGACGGCCCCCGTAAATTCGCGCCGGTTTACCACAGCAGCTTCAAACCAAACTGGATGTTCCGGTTCGGCACCACCGTGCTGGTGATCGCCCCCGGACCCTGGCTGATGTTGGCTTGCGAGGGATACTCGATGCCACCACCGGCTGCCCGGCGCGGTAGGAAGCCGCCCGCCGTGTTCAACCCGGAATTGGGACGAGAAAACTGCGGCGTGTTGAAGAAGTTGAAGAACTCGCCGCGGAACTGCACCCGAAAGCGCTCGGTAATCGTGAAGTTCTTGAACAGCGAGAAGTCCACCACTTTGGCGCCGGGGCCTTCCAGGATACCGACACCGGCATTGCCGTAGCGGCAAAGCTCAGGCAGCGTGGGGTCCTGGCAGCTGACTAGGCGGAAAGCATTCGGATCAAACCACTGGTTGACGGTCGGGTTCGACAGGCTGCCATTGGCGATGCGGTCGGGGCGGATGGTGACGTTGGCCGTATTGGTGATGGCACCCTGCGTGACGGTGAAGGGGAACCCGGTGCGCAGCGTGACAATGGCATTGGTCTGCCAGCCACCCAGCACGCCACGGGTGAACGCCTTGGCGTTCTTCAGCGTGGGCAGTTCGTACACCACATTGGCCACCATGTTGTGCGTGGCATCAAAACCCGCGCGCTGCTTGTCGGCGCGGCGGTTGCGAGGATTCTGGTACGTATTCGGGTTGAAGCCGTCACCCTCGTTGCGCCCGTAGCCTTCCATCAGGGTCTTCGAGAAGGTGTGCGCCACCGAGAACGACAAGCCATTGGAGAACCGCTTCTGCAGTGTGAGCTGCAAGCCCTGGTACCAGGCATTGGCGCCGGAATCGAGGAACCGCACGCGGGTCAACGGACGGATGATGCCGTCGTCGTTGATGAACTGATACGGCCGCCGGCTCTGCAGAGTGGAGGTGGCGGTGTTAAAGGCCGGGTCCGGAGAGTTGGCTTCCACCGTGTTGTCCAGGTGCGACGTCTTCGAACCGATGTAGCCCACGTTCAGCACCATGCTGAACGGCAGCCGGCGCTGGATGTCCATGCTCCACTGGTTCACCTGGGGCTGGAAGTTGTCGGTGTTCAGCACGTTGGCGCTGGTGCCGATCGAACGGTTTACCACCCCGAACGGATTGGCGAACGTCAACGGACT
>JBIKMK010000139.1:0-8599 GCA_044359315.1 Bryobacteraceae bacterium
CCCAGCGAGAACCGCTTTGTCCGCATGAAGATTTCGGCCAAAGGCCTGCGCATCATCGACAAGAAGGGTGCCGACGCCGTTTTTGCTGAGATGAAGGCTCGTGGGGTGCAATTCTAATGGCTCGCGAACTGATCAAACTGGTCTCCTCCGCCGGAACCGGCCACTACTACACCACTTCCAAGAACCCCAAGCTCTCCAAGGAGAAGCTGGTGAAGAAGAAGTTTGACCCCGTGGTCCGCAAGCACGTGGACTACAAAGAAGGCAAGATCAAGTAGTTCCTCTCAAACAAGGAAATGACAAAGGGCCCGGGGCAATACTCCGGGCCCTTTGCCATTGTTAGGTGCCATTGTCCGGCTCGCGTGGACCCGCCCGCCGAACGGTTCTGCGGCACGGGCGGGCCCATTCGATCATCTACTTGCGGCCTTTGGCCGGTGCCGGTTCCGGTGTGACGCCGATGGTTGTATCGAACAGCTTGAGAATGCGCTTGTACTCATCCGCCCAACTGGTGGGTTGGACGAAGCCGTGGTCTTCGACCGGGTAGCTGGCGAACTCCCAGTTCTCTTTGCGGAGTTCGATCAGCTTCTGCGCCAGGTAGGCCTCCTGATCCTTTTGCGGCAGGTTGAGGATGTTGGACGTGTAGGGATGGTTATAGTGCGCCCAATCGGTGACCGGACGAAGGGCGGCACCGGCCTGGAAGACATCGGGCTGGGTGAACAGCGCCATCAGCGTGATGAAGCCGCCGTAGCTGCCGCCATAGAGGCCGATGCGCTTGAGGTCCACGCCATGTTCCTTCACCGCCCACTTCACCGCGTCCACCTGATCATCCAGGTCCTTGCCGCCCATATAGCGATAAATGGCCGTGCGCCAGTCGCGGCCATAGCCGGCCGAGCCCCGGTAGTCGAGGTCGAGCACCAGATAGCCGCGGTCCCGCAGCAGGTGGTGGAACATGTATTCGCGCGAGTAAGTGGACCAGCGCTTATGGGCATTCTGCAGATAGCCTGCGCCATGGACGAAGATCACCAGCGGACCGCCTTTCTTCCAGTTGGCGGGCTTATAGATGCGGGCGGGCACCTTGATGCCGTCGCGGGCCGGAATCTCGACGATGGGCGGATTTGACCAGGGGTATTGGGCGAAGTCGGCCGCCGGAGAGTTGGTGACCTGTTTGCCGTTGATGAATAGCTCCGGGGGGCGGTTGGCGGATCCGTAGACGTCCGCCATCGCGCCGTCCGCGGACATCGTCACTTCGTGGCCACCCAATTCCTTGGTGAGACGGCGGCGGTCACCACCGTCGATGCTCATGGCGTAGACCTGGCTTTCGGCCGCGGCCGCTTCCGCCGTGGTCAGGTAGAAGACGCGCTTGTCGTCCGACAGCTTGACGTCGCGCACTTCCCACTTGCCCGATGTGAGTTGCTTCGGTTGGCCACCATCGGCGCTGACGGTGTAGAGGTGGGCAAAGCCGTCCGGTTCAGAAACGTACCAGACGCGGTTCTCCGGCAGGAAGCCATAGCTGAACGACATGGGGCCACCCACCCAGGCGTCATCATGCATCTTGGCCAGTTCCTTCACCTTGCCGGTGGCCAGATCGAGCGCGAGCAGCCACTGATCTTTGTTGTCGGCGGTGCGGGCCCGCAGGACGGCCTTGCCTTCATCGGAGAACTGCGGCACAAACAACTGCACCGGACGATCCTTGGTGCTGAACTCCACCCACTGCTGCGCGCCGGTCTCCCGATTGATCAGTGCCACCTTCATCAGCGGCTGGTTGTCACCCACTTTGTCGCGGGCCGGGATGTCTTCGGTGTAGGCGGATTCGGTGACGAAGTTGGGGACGATGGTGGTCTTGCCGCGGTCACCAGCTTCGCGGACCTGGGCGATCACCTGCTTGCCGTCCGGAGAGAGCATCATCGCCATCACGGAATGGCGCGCGGGCAGGGTCCAGGGCTTGCGGGGATTTTCCCTTTTGCGCTTGCCCTCGGTCTCTTCGCGCTTCTTGGCCCGCTCTTCGATGACGGCCAGCAGTGCGCGCTCTTCCTTCTTCACCGTCTCCTGGCTGTCGGTGCCCTTTTGTTCCGATGACGAGGAAGCTGCCGCGGCGGCGGCTCCGCGTCCACCGCCGAAACCACCCGCGGGCGGGCCAGCGGCGGGGGCCGCACCGGGAGCCTGGATGTCAGTTAATTGCTCGATGGTGGCGTCGTCCAGCGAGAGCAGGTATAGGTTGGACCCGCGCTGGAAGGTGATGTGCCGAGCGTCCTGCCAGAAGCGGGCACCGGATTCCGATTCGCCCGTCCGCGTGACGCGCTTGCGCATCTGCGCCGCGTGGTCGTAGAGATAGATGTCGCCGCCTTCAACAAAGACGGTCGCCGATTTGTCCTTGGAAAGTTCCCCACCCGTTGGTGGGGCCTGTTTGGCTTCGTCTTCGCTGAGCTTGCGCAGAGCCGAGCCGTCCCGGTTGACCACGTAGGTATCGTTGTCGGCCAGCAACGGCGCGGCGGCGGCCTTCCATTCAAAAAACAGCCGCGATCCGTCGCGCGACCAGCGGACACTTTGCGGAGTGTGGCCGTAGAGCTCCGGGCCGCGCATGATCCAATCCACGGTCAGCGGGGTCTTGGAGTTCTGCGCCGTGGCGGCGAAGGCGATCAGAAAGAGGAAGCGTTTCATGACGTCAGTAAGACCTTCAGTATGCCTTTCCGGGACGCGAATGTGAATGCGCGGGCGGCCTCACTTAAGGGCAGGCGGCCCACAATCATATCCGCAGTATTGAGTTTGTTGGCCGCGAGCAACTTCAGTGCCGGCTCAAAGCGGCCACAACGCGACCCTACCAAGGAGATCTCATTCACGATCACGGGTGCCATATCGATGGCCACGTTTCCATGTACAGTTGACTTACAAACAACGGTACCGCGCGGTTGGGTCATGCTGACCGCTGCGGCCAAACCTGCGGCTGACCCCGTCGCGTCCACCACCCAGCGGTAGCGGGACGTGGGTAGCTTCTTGGCGATCTCGCCGGTGACCCCGGCCTTTTCGGCAATCTTCAGTTTGTCGCGGTGGCGGCCGAACTGGTGCACCTGGGCCCCGTGGATGGCCAGGGTTTGCGAAATCAACAGTCCCAGCTTGCCGTCACCCAGCACGGCCACTTCGTCGCCTTTGGCGATGGCGCACTGTTCCAGGATCTCGCAGGCGGCGGCCACGGGTTCAGTGAAGACGGCCCGCTCGTCAGCCATGCCTCGTGGCACTTCGCGCAGATTCTCGACCGGCAGAGTGAGAAACTCGGCGAACGCTCCCGGATGCTTGACGATGCCCAGGACGGTGCGGCGGGGGCAGTGGCGGCCCAACCCCCGGCGGCACCAGTCGCATTGGCCGCAAGCGAGATTGATCTCTCCCACGACACGCTTGCCGATCCAGCTTCGATCGTCGGCCTCGACCACTTCGGCCACAAACTCGTGCCCGGGGCGGCCGGAGAAGCCGTAGTAGCCGCGCATCAGCTCCAGATCGGTATTGCAGATACCGCCGACGCGGAGCCGCAGCAGAGCGGACCCCGGCTTTCGGCGGGGTTTGGGTGACTGGCGCACCTCGACGCGGCCACTTTCCAGATGGACGGCAATCATGGTTACTTGACCTCCTGAAAAGGAGTGGGCAGACCGCTGGTGTCGGTCGCGCTTTGGTATGGCTGTTGTTTCGTTTGAATCATTTGCGTTTTTCTGAGGGCAGCATTTGGGCTCGCACCGACTCCCCAGACTGCTAGGAGCTTACAATGATTTCGTGCGTGCGCCGTTTGTTATTCTCGCCCTCAGTTTGGCTGGTTTTTCGCAAACCCCTCCGGCGGCGCCAGATTCGGCCTATTTGCCGTTCGATGCCTTGAAGCACAAGGTGATGGCCTTGGCCGAGCGGGCGCCGGAGCGGGTGAAGTTGGTGACTTTCGGAACTTCTGCCGGCGGACGTCCGTTGCTGGCGCTGGAGATCGGTGCGGCACCGGGTAAGCAGGCAGTTTTTGTGGGCGCGAATATGGCCGGCTACCACAACGCGGCGTCACAGGCGGCGCTGGATCTGGCGGAGAGACTCATCCAGGACCCGGCGCTGACCGCTACGCGTAGCTATTCCATTCTGCCGGCGCTGAACCCGGATGCGCATGATGCGATGTTTGCCAGTGTTCGCTATCGCCGTTCCGGCAATGGGGCCCCGCTCGATCGCGACCGGGATGGAGCCTCACGCGAAGATGGTCCTAATGATCTGAACCAGGATGGGCGGATCACCCAGATGCGGATTCCTGACCCAGCGGGGTCCATGACGCCGGACCTGAATGATCCCCGCGTCATGGTTCCGGCCGGCAACAGCGCCTCCGGGCGGTATCGCGTGGTGACCGAGGGCTTCGATGATGATCAGGATGGCCTGTTGAACGAAGACGGCCCGGGTGGTGACCGGCCCGAACTGAATTTCCCTTACCAGTGGACTCCGGGCAATGCGGAGGCGGGCACTTATCCGGGTTCCACGCCCGAGGCTCGGGCGGTGATGGAGTACGTGCTGGCGCGACGCAACATCGCGCTGGCTGTCATTTATGGTGCCGGCAATACGCTGCTGGCACCGCGGAGTCCAGCCGGTGGGGTGCCCGAGGCGGACGCGGGGTCATTTGAGAAGCTCGGGTTGCTTTACAGGCAGAGTCTCCAGCAGGCGGGCCTGAGTACGGGCCGCAGCGGGGCGGCGGCGGGAGGACTGCGAAACTGGCTCTACCATCACTATGGCGTGATTGCCGTGGAACTCGACATTTGGGGTATTCCGCCACGGGCGGCCGCCATTGGACCGAAGCCGGAAGAGCCGATCACGATTGAGCGCCTGGAGAAGATGTCCAACGAAGAGTTTCTGGGCTTGGGCGAACCGCGGATCAGCGCCTATCTAAAGGAGATCAAGGCACCCGGGATGGTGAGCGCCAAGATGCTGATCGACAACGTCAAATCCGGCCGCCTGAACCCGGCCCGGATGGCGCAGATGATGCGCCAAATGGGCTTAAAGGCACCCGCGGCACCGGCTGCCACCGCGGTGGCGAGTTCCCCGGCACCGGGCGGGGCGGCGGGTGAAGCGGGAGATTACATGGCGTATGTCGACCAGGAAGCGCCCAGCGCCTTCACCCCATGGACGCCAGTGACGCTGCCCGATGGCACGCGCGCCGAAGTGGGCGGCGTGGACCCGTTTGCGGCGATCGCCCCCCAGGCCACCGTTTTGGCGAAAGCCGCCGCGGCTCATTCAATGGCCGTGCTCGCCATGGCCGGGCAGTTGCCCCGGGTGACGATCACGCAGGTGACGGCGGAGCCAGCGGGTGAGGGCGTATGGAAGGTGAAAGCCACCGTGGCCAATACGCAGTTGCTGCCCACGCACCCACGGCACGGGACCGGGATCCATCATCATTTGCCCATCCGGCTGGGGATTGCCCTGGGGGCACCGGGCACCGCCGTGCCGGAGCACCGGGCCGTCACAAGCGACAATCTGTGCCTGGACGAGGCACCGCTTTCCGGCGAATGGACGGTGCGGGCCCGCAAAGGCACCCGGATCACGGTGGCCGCCACGTCCAGCAATGCCGGCCAGGACCGGCGGGAAATCGAGCTCCGCTAAGCCACTTCTGACTGACACAACATCATGGACCAATCCGCCTCCACCACCCAACATCGTGAACTGGCCCACCAACAGGGCCCGGTCAATCTGGCCATTGTCACCGTCAGCGATACCCGCACGCCCGAAACGGATGCCAACCGCAAGTATCTGGAGGCCGAGATCACGGCGCTGGGACATCGTCTGGTGGCCTATCGGCTGATCAAGGATGAGCCGGACCAGGTCTCAGATGTTTTAGACGAGTTGGCCTCCGGCGAAGCGCAGATCCTGCTGTGGAACGGCGGCACCGGGATTGCTCCGCGTGACACCACCTACGACGTGCTGAGCCGGCGTCTCGAGAAAGTGTTGCCGGGTTTCGGCGAACTGTTTCGCATGTTCAGCTATGAGCAGGTGGGCGCTGCCGCCATGCTGTCGCGGGCGGTGGCGGGCACGTACCGGGGCAAGGTGGTGATCTCGACGCCGGGCTCCCCCAACGCGGTGCAGACGGCCTGGATCAAGCTGATTCAGCCGGAGCTGGAGCATCTGGCCTGGGAAGTCGCGCGCCTGCGCTAGAGGAGACTGCCACCGTTGACGCCGCCTGATCTGACCGTTCTGCCCGCTTTGCCGGATGACGAAGTCTTCGCCCACGTGGGGGAGGATGGGTTCCGCCGTCTGGTGGCCGCCTTCTACCGGCAGATTCCCGGGGATCCGATTTTAGGCCCCATGTACCCGGCGGATGACTTTGAAGGCGCCGAGGAGCGGCTGCGGGACTTTCTGATCTTCCGCTTTGGGGGCCCCACCACGTATTTGGCCAAACGCGGCCATCCCCGGCTGCGGATGCGGCACGCTCCGTTTGTGATTGGCCCGGCGGCGCGGGACCGCTGGGTGGAAATCATGGACCAAGCACTGCTGGAAGCCGCCCTGCCCCCAGCGGCGGAGGCCGTCTTACGGCGATTTTTCTCCGATACCGCCACTTTCTTGATGAACCGCCCTCACTCCGCCTGATCTGCTCTCCCCACGGTACTGGGTCAGGTGTTTCATGCCGCCCGGTGATGGATGGAACCAACTTACTAGCTAAATACAGTTCGCTTACGCGTCCCGTTATTGGCTATGCGACGACTGAGCGCGATCTTCCTATACTGACCCGCGCCATGTGGAAGGCACCGCTAAGCGATTGCTTCAAAGTCTCTTATCGCGATGCTCCGCCGCACCGGAAACACTCTGAACGGCGGCCAAGGAGCCACCATGGGCCACTATGGGCCACCGGCAGAGAACGAACCCTCTCTCCGGCGACGGTCCGGTAAAGTACTGATTCTAAAAATCCTCGCGCGTCAGTAAGGGAAATTCATCACTAACCCTCAGGGCGCGCTGGCCAGATGGTACCGCGGTTCTAAAGGGACACGGACGGCGCGCCGCAGCGCTGCTACACGGTCTCCGCGAGTACGGGTACCAGGGCCTGTTTCGTCCATTGTTTGGCGCACTTCTGGTTACTAATCTAGAGAAGCTCGAAGGGGATGCGGCCCAGCAGGGATCGCAGATTCGGCGAGAACTGAAAGAGGAGCAAATAAAACAAATGAAAATCAATCACTTTCTGGCAATCGGCGCGATGCTGGTGGGTTCCAGCGCTTTTGCGGCGCCCATCTACGGCACCGCGACTCAAACGGTGACCATCAATGGTGTACCGACCGCGACCGGGATCGCCCAGAACACTAAGACTGGCAGCGGTGGCGGTGCAGGCACCGGTTACTCATTCGGAATGACCTGGGATGTCGATCCGGTGCTGACCTGGAGCTTTACCACGTCGCTCTCCGGCCTGCACGTTCTGGAGTTTGTGACCAACATCGTCCCGGATAGCTACGATTCGGTGTTCGTGTCCAATGGCCTCGTGCTCACTGGTGGCCAGGGGGGCAGCGGCGCGAAGATCACCGATGTGTCCTTGCAACTCTTCATCCCGGCCTTCAGCACCTACGTGAGTGCCGGCGACGTCAACCTGAAGGGCACGGGCGCTAGCTTCATCAAGGGCACCTATAGCAAGAGTGACGATAACTCCGGTCTGGGCGGCGTCGGCCCGTACGTTCCCTTCGGACCGACCACGCTGGCTGACGGTTCGATGGGCGTCCGGATCACCTTCACCACCGACCTCGGCGACAACAGCACGCTGTCTCTGAACGGCACGCTGGACATCCAGAAGTCGGCTGCGCCTCCGGTGCCGGAGCCGGCCACCTTCGGCCTGATCGGTGCCGCGCTGATCGCACTGGGTTCCATCGCCCGCCGCCGCGCCTAGTCGCCACGGTTGGGTTACGAAAGGGCGGGGGTGCCGGAACAGGCATCACCCGCCCTTTTGGCGTTTCTTCAGTCTTTGCCAAGAGCAATCACGTTCTGTTCCATTGGACTTGGCGTGAAGCCATGGCCCGGTAATCGTGTGGCACAGTAGCCAGCCAGCCAGCGCCATCACAGAAGATTGCTTCTGTTTGAGGCTCTACCGTCCGTCCTTCAAAATCTCCCGCGCGCAGTTGTGACCCGGTGCGCCCATCACGCCGCCGCCCGGGTGCGCGCCGGAGCCGCACAGGTAGAGGCTCTCCACCGGAGTCCGGTGCCGCGCCCAGCCGGCCACAGGGCGCATGACGAACATCTGGTCCAGGCTCATTTCGCCATGGAAGATGTTCCCGCCGGTGATGCCGAAGCGCTTTTCCAGGTCATACGGGCTCAACACTTGGCGGTGGACCACCTGGCTCTTGAAGCCGGGCGCGTACTCTTCGATGATGTCGAACACGCGATCGCCAAACGGCTCCCGCAAGTTGTCCCACGTTTCGCCACCGGAGAGCGTGTAGGGCGCATACTGCAGGAAGATCCCCAGGATGTGGTGGCCCGCGGGGGCAAGCGACGGGTCGTACATCGTGGGACAGGTGAGTTCCAACAGTGGCCGCTGGGAAGGGCGTCCATACTTGGCATCGTCCCAAGCTCGTTCCACATACTCAATCGACGGGCAAATGTGCATGGTGGCCTTATGCTGCGGCCCCGGCGC
>JBIKMK010000140.1:0-8570 GCA_044359315.1 Bryobacteraceae bacterium
CCAAGAGCTACTCGCTGAGTTTCCCTTCCCGTTACTTCCCGGATGACATCGTGAAGCGCTTTGTCACGGCGGGTCCGGGGAAGGCGCTGACGCTCTATGGTCCGGGAGATCTGGCGAAGGCGATTCGCGAGATCGACGGCAAATAGGCTTACCTTCGGCGGCACCACAAGCAGACCACGCCCAGGCCCGCCAGCGTCAGCGAGCCGGCCTCGGGCACTAGCGTGCCATCCGCGCCATCAAAGGTGAGCGTGCCTTGCAGTGCTCCGGTGTTGTCGCCATAGTGCCCCGGGTCGAGACCCGGCGGCCAGTAGTGCCCAAAATAGAAGGCATCGGTGAACCCCAAAAACAATCTGGTGGCACCCACGGGAACGAAAAACTTCTGCGCCACTCCGAAGCCCGTTCCGATTAAGCCATCACCGATAAAGAAAGTCTGATTTAGTTCCGGGCTGTAGCTGGCCGAATCATAGTCAGCGGCAGTTGCGTAATCGATTCTGGCGGGTGGCGAGCCCGCTGGATTAGCCTCACCGAGAAAAAGTCCAACGAGAAACATCTGCCGTTCGCGCGCGACAATTCCAGAGATTCCGCCAAAGCTATTAATCAGAGTATCTGTGCCGCCAAAAGTTGGATCACACTTGCCGCCATCCGGACCCATTACTGGCGAAGCTTTGATGCAATTCGTCAAACCGGAAACATCAGTGAAGGTGGCCCAAGTGGCTGTTGCCGGCACGTGAAAACCGGGTGGCGCCAAGCCCGGGCCAAACGACCCGATGCCTCCTGGTTCCACCGGGACCTGCTGGCCGGCGCCAAAGATGTTGGACCGACCATCCACCGAAAATGGGCCGGACGTGCCGGCCAGCACCATCCCTGCCATCGCAAACCAGATAGATAAAGTCTTCACTAATCCATCTTAGCATGGCCAAGTGGAATAAGAAGAGGGAATTACACCCGCGCAAGGCAGCGTTTACTGGCGTAAACGCTTGAGCTCTTCGCTCAGCCGGTCAATATCATTCTCGTCGTTATAAAAATGCGTCGAGACCCGCAAGCGGCCATACCGCGCGCTCACCAACACGCCCGCCTGCTTCAACAGTTGCGCTAGCAACGAAGCATCGCGGCCCGGAAACTTGGGGGCCAGGATGGGTGAGCGGTAATGCTCGCCTTCCAGAAACTCCCCGCCGTGGCTTTCCAGCATCCGCCGCGTCAACCCGGCCAACTCCATTACCCGCTGCTCAATCGCCGCCGGTCCAATTTCGAGCATCATCTCCACTGATGCGCCCAAGCCGTAGATCAGCGAATGGGCCAGCATGCCGCCTTCATAACGCTCCGCTGCGGGGGCGAACTTGGGAGCCGCTGCTTCCAGTTGGTCAAGGTTGCGCCAGTTGCGGTCGCTACGCCAACCCACTAGGGTCGGCTGTAGCCACTCCCGGACCTGCGGGGCAACGTACATGAAGCCCGTGCCGTTCGGAGCCAATATCCATTTGTAGGCGTGCACGGCAAACACATCCACCGGAATGCGGCTTAAGTCATACTCCAGCGCGCCGCAGCCTTGCGTGGCGTCCAAGTAAAACAGGACATTCCGCTCCCGGCAAAAGCGGCCCACTTCCTCTGCGGGTGCGCGGAAACCATTCAGGTAGCTGAGACCGCTCAACGCCACCAACCGCGTGCGGCTGTTGATCGATTCGTAGAACCGCTCCCATGGCGCCACCACCAGTTCCACGCCTCGCTCGGCTAGCAGAGCAGGGAAGTAGATCTGGTTCGGAAACTCGTTCTCGAGCGTCACAATCCGGTCGCCCGGCTGCCATTCGATGCCCGCGATCAGCAGCGAGATCGCCTGCCCGGCCATCGGGATGAAGGCGACATCGTCGGCCTCGACGTGCAGTAAGCGCGCCACTGAACCGCGCACCTGGTCGGCGTCATTGAACCATTCCAGGAAATCAGCACAGGCAACTTCGTCACGATGGTCAAAGTGACGGTCAATGGCCGCGCGCGTCCGGCGGGCCAGTTGGCCAAACGTGGCGGTGTTGAGATAGGTGCAGGTAGAAAGCGCCGGAAACTCGGCCCGGATCGCCTTCCAGTCGTTACCCACGGAGCCGGTCCGCAACGTAGGCAATGGCTTCAGCCAAGGGCTTATCGACGGTTTCCTTTGTCCGGCGTTCCACCACTTCGACGAGACCCTGCGCCACCTTCTTGCCGATGTTGATGCGCCACGGAATGCCGATCAGGTCCGCGTCCTTAAACTTGACGCCCGGCCGCTCGTCACGGTCATCCATCAACACATCAATGCCCGCCGCCTTGGCCTGGGCATAGAGGTCATTGCTGGCTGCCACCAAGGCTTCATCCTTCAGGTTGGTGACGGTCAGCACCAGCGCAAACGGAGCAATCGAGGCCGGCAGCGAAACGCCGTCCTTGTCGTTGTACAGCTCAAAGGCCGCGCACAGGATGCGCTCAATGCCGATGCCGTAGCTGCCCATGATGACGGCCTTCTCTTCACCGGATTCGGTCAAGACATTCAGCCCCATCGACTTCGAGTAACGGTAGCCCAGCTTGAAGATGTGCCCGATCTCGACCGTCTTCACGACATCCAGCGCCGCCCCGGTTTCGAGTTCGGTATCGCCCGAAACCACCTGCCGCAAGTCATGATACTCGGCCATGAAGTCGCGGCCCGGGGTGACGTTCTTCAAGTGATAGTCATTCCGGTTCGCCCCGGAGACCATGTTCTGGCGGCCTTCGAGCGCCTTGTCCGTCAGAACCTTCAGCTTCGTCACGCCCACCGGACCCAGTGAGCCCGGGTCCGCCTGGAACCATTCGCGGATCTCGTCCGGATGGGCCGCACGGTGTTCCTTGGCTCCGACGGCCGAGTTGAACTTGGTCTCGCTCAACTGGTGATCACCACGCAGCAGCACCAGGAACGGGCGGTTGTCGTCGGTCACCACCACGACGCTCTTGATCAGCGAGGTTTCGGGCAACGACAGGAAGGCCGCTACTTCCGCGATGGTTTTCTGGCCGGGGGTGTGGATCTCTTCCGGAGCGTCGCCTTCGGGATCGGGCTGCGCGGGCGGTACCGGGCGTGAGACGGCCTTTTCGAGATTGGCCGCGTAGCCGGTGGCGCGGCATCGCACCACAAAATCTTCGCCTGCCGCGGAGGCCACCATGAACTCCTGGCTCTGGCTGCCGCCCATGGCGCCGGAGTCGGCTTCCACTTCGATAAAGTCCAGGCCGCACCGCGTGAAGATCTTGCGATAAGCCACCGCGTGCGCGTCGTAGGATCTGTCCAGCCCCTCGGGCGCCAAGTCGAACGAATAGGCGTCCTTCATGATGAACTGGCGGACGCGGAGCAGGCCGGATTTGGGCCGGGGTTCGTCGCGGAACTTGGTCTGGATCTGATACCAGATCTGCGGCAGTTGCTTGTAGCTGCGCAGTTCGCCGCGGGCGATGTAGGTCATGATCTCTTCGTGGGTCATGCCCAGGCAGAGGTCGTGGCCCCAGCGGTCCTTCAGGCGGAACATGTTCTGCCCCATGCCTTCCCAGCGGCCCGATTCCTTCCACACTTCCGCCGGATTCAGCGCCGGCAGCAGCATCTCCTGGCCGCCAATCGCGTCCATCTCCTCGCGCACAATCTGCGTGATCTTTAAGATCGAACGCTGGGCGAGGAACAGATAGTTGTAAATGCCAGCCGAAAGCTGGCGGATATAACCCGCGCGCAGCAACAGGCGATGGCTTGCCACTTCGGCGTCGGCGGGGTCCTCACGAAGCGTGGGGATAAACAGTTTTGACCAGTACATGAGAAGGAGTAATGTATAGTATACATCATGAAGCGGACGCAGCTTTATCTGGACGACAATCTCTGGGAGGCGTTGGAAATCAAGTCCAAAGTCACTGGCGATTCGGTTTCGGAACTGGTGCGTCAGGCGGTACGGGAAAAGTACACCAAGGATCCGCAGGCCTTGCTGGCCGCGCTCGAACAGGTCCAGGGCATCTGGGCCGACCGGGATGACATTGGCGACACCGATGAGTATGTTCGTTCTTTGCGGCTCAGCAACCGGCCCTTAGAGTACACATCATGAAGCGGACACAGCTTTATATCGATGAGCACCTGTGGACGATGCTTGAGTTGCGTGCCAGTCGTGATGGGACTAGTGTCTCTGAGGCGGTCCGTCGCATTCTCCGTCAGGAGCTTGAGTCCGATTCAGAGGATCGCAAGAATGCCATGTTGGGCGTGATCGGTCTGTGGAAAGACCGGGATGACCTGCCGGATACGGAAACCTATGTTCGGTCCCTTCGCCAGAGCCCTCGACGATGGCAGAAGCTTCAATAGACGCCATGCTCCTCGACACCGATGTGGTGATCGAGGTGTTGCGAGGCCGGAATCAGGAGATCGTGGGACGCTGGACGACCGTGGCGGGGTCAAGCACCATGGCCCTCTACAGCCCAATCACAGCGGCCGAGTTGGGCCGGGGCGTGCGGCCTAGCGAAGTCAAAACGTTGACCGAGTTCCTGAACAAGCTGACGTGCCTTCCGGCGGATGCCCAGACAGGGCGGCTGGCGGGGGAACTGCTGCTGCGGTATCAGGCCAGCCATGGTCTGGAATTGCCTGATGCCTTCATCGCCGCCACCGCCATCCAGCACCGGCTGCCACTCTGGACGCGCAACCGCAAACACTACCCCATGCCGGAACTCCAACTGCTCTAGCCCGCTGTTTGCTCCAGGCCCTGTCGCTTTCCGGGGCTGCTTTGCGCCTATACTTCTGTATGCGATTGACTGACATTGCCAACGGCGGGGCACCCGTCCCGCTCTCTAAGATCAGCGCCGACGTCCCGCTGGCCACCGATATCCAGGACCGCTTGGGGGCCTTCGGGTTGCTGGACCCGCCCAGTGATGGCAAGTTCGGCCAAGTCTCCAATTGGGCTCTCCGCGCATTTCTCGAAAAGGCCGGACAGGCCGCGGCCACCCAGCTGGATTCCGCGCTCGCCAAGCGCCTCCTCGGCGAAAACGATTTGTTTCCCCTCAAGCCCGGTGCCGACTTGGCCGGACGCCTGATCAGCCGGATGCAAGGGGCAGGCCACTGGATCGCCCGCCACCCGGGCTGCGTGAACATCGTCTACGCCGAGGGCATCAACCCCCAGGGCGTCTTGAATGCCAACGCCGCCAACGTCTACAACGACAGCCGCTTCCTCATCCGCATCGGTGCCGATGGCGTGCCTGTGATGGCCGGTAGTTGGATCGCCACCACACAGCCTGGCCGCAAGTATTCGCTGGACCCCCAGCTCCGCAACCCCGGCGGCGCGGCGCACATCACACTGGGCCAGCATAAGGCGTGGGTGGTGGGCGTTCACAATGCCTCCAAGCCGTCCGCCCACGAAGCGCTGGTGCAGGCCCAACCGCTCCGCATTACTCGCGACCGCAACAACGACCTCCGCCGCGATGCCGACCCCGGCGATCTGGGCATGTTCGGCATCAACCAGCACCACGGCTGGAGCCGGACCGACGATGACATCGGCGTCGACAGCGCGGGCTGCCTCGTCTGCCGTTCCCAGAGCGGCCATGCCGAGTTCATGAAGCTGGTCAAGACCGATGCCCGCTACGGGGTCAGCCGGGGCTATACTTTCATGACTTCCATCCTCGACGGGCGGACCGTTTAGCCCTGGATGGTATCCTGGAGTTTCCATGAAGATCGCCCTCGGCGCCGATCACGCCGGTTTCCAACTGAAAGAACACTTGCGTCAGCACCTGCTGCAGCAAGGCCACGACGTAGTTGACGTCGGTACAAGTTCTGAAGAATCAACGGACTATCCGGATTACGCGGCCCAGGTGGCGCATCAGGTGGCCCAAGGCGAGGCCGAATGCGGCTTGCTGGTCTGCTCAACAGGCGTCGGCATGTCCATTGCGGCCAACAAAGTGGACGGTGTGCGTGCCGCACTGGCCGTCAACGAGGACGAAGTCCGGCTCACCCGCGCCCACAACAATGCGAACATTTTGGCCATTGGTGCCCGCTTTACCAGCCCGGAAGAGGCCGATAAGTACGCTGACGTCTTCTTGTCCACTGCCTTTGAAGGAGGCCGCCACCAGCGCCGGTTGGACAAGGTAAAGCAGTTGGAGGAGCAAGGATAGTGACCGCACAACAGAGCATGGCGCGCAACTTAGCCGCCGTTGACCCCGATATCGCCCGCGCCATCGAGCATGAGCTGGAACGCCAGCAAACCTACATCGAACTGATCGCCAGCGAAAACTTTACTTCCGAAGCCGTGCTGGAAGCCACCGGCAGCGTGCTCACCAATAAGTACGCTGAAGGCTACCCCGGCCGCCGCTACTATGGCGGCTGCGAGTTTGCCGATGTCGTCGAAACCCTGGCGCGCGACCGCGCCAAGCAGCTTTTCAAGGCCGAATACGCCAACGTTCAACCCCATTCCGGCAGCCAGGCCAACCAGGCTGCTTATGCTGCCGTCTTGCAACCGGGCGACACGATTCTGGGCATGAACCTCTCGCACGGCGGCCACTTGACCCACGGCCACCACCTGAACTTTTCCGGCAAGACCTACAAGTTCGTCCCCTACGGCGTCCGTCAGGACAACGAACTGATCGACTACGACGAACTGGCCCGGCTGGCCGAGGAGCACAAGCCGAAGATGCTGGTGGCGGGCGCCAGCGCCTACTCCCGCGTCATCGACTTTGCCCGCTTCCGTCAGATCGCCGATTCGGTGGGCGCGCTGTTGATGGTGGACATGGCCCACTATTCCGGCCTGATCGCCGCCGGCCTCTACCCCAACCCCTGTGAGCATGCCGACATCGTCACCTCGACGACGCACAAGAGCCTCCGTGGCCCCCGCTCCGGCATCATCCTGGCGCGCGAGAAGTACGGCAAGGCGATCGACCAAAACGTCTTCCCCGGTGCCCAGGGCGGCCCGCTGGTGCATGTGATGGCGGCAAAAGCGGTCTGCTTCCTGGAAGCGATGACGCCTGAGTTTGTCGACTATCAGCGTCGCGTAATGGCCAATGCCAAGGCTCTGGGCGTGGCACTGCAGGGCGAAGGCTTCCGGATCATCTCCGGTGGTACCGATTCGCATCTGGTGCTGGTGGATGTGTTCGCCAAGGGCGTGCGCGGCAAGGAAGCCGAAGCTTCGCTGGACAAAGCGCACATCACGGTGAACAAGAACGGCATTCCGTTTGACCAGAACCCCCCGCTCAACCCCAGCGGCATCCGCCTGGGCACCCCCGCCGCCACCACGCGCGGCTTTGGCGAAGCCGAGTTTGCGAGCGTTGGCCGCCTGATCGCCGAAGTACTGTCTGAACCGGCCTCCGACGACAACATCGCCCGCGTCCGCCGTAAAGTCACCGAACTCACCGAACGCTTCCCGCTCTACGCGTGGAAGAACGCGATGGCCTAACGCATCCCTGGCGGCACTGCCGTCACCGCAAAGCCGCATTACCGCTGGACGATCAAGTTGCCGAACCGGTCCCGGCTATAGCGCCAACCCGCGGGCACCAGCGTAGTGGAGCCATAGCTCGACAGCACCTTGGGCCCTCTGCCAGAAAGGGGTTCGGCGGGCGGCGTACGCCACGGTTTGGTCTTCACCCGGGAGCGGACGCGCAGGGTGACAACTTCAATGCCGGTGGTCATGCGGTAGCCGTAGAGGCGCTCATGCAACTGCTCGAAGGCGCGGCGGGCGCTGGTCTGCGATTTCCAGGGAACGGTTAGCTCATAACTCTGGCCCACGTAGCGGAGGTCGGCGGAGCGTTCCAGCTTGCCGCCGCCTTCCGCTTGCCGGGCCAGTTTGGTGAAGACGGCTTCCAGGTCCGTGCTGCCCAGTACACCTTGTGCATAGTCCCGGAGTTGGTCGGCGGCCAGCATGCCGTACGCGGAGAGCACCCCCGCTTGTTCGGGCACGATGACGGTGGTGATCCCCAAGTCCTCCGCCATCTCACAGGCATGCAGCCCGCCGCCGCCGCCGAAAGCGAGCAGGGCGTAGTCTCGCGGATCGTGGCCGCGCTCAATGCTGACCGCCCGGATGGCGCGCAGCATATTGGCATTGGCGATCCGGATGACACCTTCGGCCGCCTTCACGGGGTCCATGCCGAGGGTGGAAAGCGCGCGTTCGCTCCGCGCCCGGTCCAGCGGCATGGAGCCCCCCAGCAGCGCACTCATGCGTCCCAGGACAACATGGGCATCGGTAACGGTAGGCAGGGTTCCGGTGCCGTAGCAGGCCGGGCCCGGGTCCGCTCCGGCACTTTGCGGGCCGACGCGCAGCAGGCCACCTTCATCAATCCGGGCAATAGAGCCGCCACCCGCACCCACCGTGTGGATGTCCAGCATCGGCACCCGGACCGGCATCCCATCCACTTCGGCTTCCGTGGTCTCACCGGCCTGGCCATCGCACAGGCTGACGTCAGTGGAGGTGCCGCCCATGTCGAAAGCCAGCACGCGCGGGAAGCCGGCTTGGCGGGCGATGGCCAGCGCTCCGACAACGCCCCCGGCGGGTCCGGACAGGATCGTCCGCACGGCTTGGCGGCGGGCCTCGGCGGCCGTGATGATGCCGCCGTTCGATTGCATGATGGACACCGGGTAGGGGCTGGTTTGC
>JBIKMK010000142.1:0-8503 GCA_044359315.1 Bryobacteraceae bacterium
GCATTGCTGGCGGTGTTGATCGATTGATCGCCGTTCACGCCGGTTGCCGTGCTTCGTTCGCCATATGCGGTCACCACCATGGTGTCTCCCGCAATGGCGACCTTAAAGCCGAACCGATCGTTGCTGTCGGTGTTGGAGGCCTTGATGTAGGCCTGCTGGGCAACCGGGTCGATGGTGATGGGATAGTGCGCGGAGCGCTCATCCACCACCAAGGCGAGCGTGCCATCGGCCGCTTCCATATGCGACGGCAGGGCCTGGCCATCGCGATCCCACACCTTCAAGCCGCTGTAGTTCATCACCGCAGCGCCATCGGCGTCGACAAACGACGCGGATTGCCCGTCCGGACTAACGCGCGGAGCCAAGGTTCCGCGAACGGCCATCGTGAAGCGTAAGGGACCGGAAGCTTCCCCGGAAACGGACGCCGGGCGCTCCGCCAAGGTGAAGCCGTGCTCCAGCCCACGTTGATCGTTCAGCCACCACTCTTCCAGGCCGCCGCGAACAAGACGCACACGGTTCAATTGATTGGACAGCTTGCCCGCCCCTTCAATGGGCATCTCCTGCCCGGCAAAGCCGTACTGTTCCAGGCTCAGCCCCCAGCTCCAGCGGCCGTTATCCGGCTTAACCAGGAAGCCCTGGTTATCAAACCGGGTGGTCCATTGCTGGTGAGAGTTCGGTGCCCGCAGAGCGTCCCGGCCGTCGGCCTGTGCTGCGTGACGATGACGTTCGTGGGTGGCGCGAATCTCCGCCCAGTCGCCTTGCGATACACCAGCGGGCAGCTTGCCTTGCGCGGCGAGGACTAGGCAGCTTGAGATCAGAAGGAGAGTCTTCATGGGTTCCATCAACCTCTTCGGCCCAACGCTCCCCGTATGAGAATCCGCCGGAGCAAAATGTGTTGATCGCAGAGGACGTTGGCAGGAGTCAGTTTGGTAACATTTGCCGGACGGAGTTGAACCTCGGTGAGTAGATGGCACCACAAGTGCGGACGGGGTAGGGTGATATACTCGCCGCAATCCCATTCAGGAGAATACATGGTGCCCTCAACAACCGTGAGCTCAATCAATCGGCGGTCTTTCCTCAATTCCGGCGCAGCCACTCTAGCCGCAGCCGCCCTGCCTCACTTTGCCTTCCCTGCTCTGGCCGCCGGCGAAGAGGTGATTGCTTTTGAAGACACCCCCAAGTTCGACCCGGCCAAGCCGCGCCTGCCTTGGGAGCAGACCTCAGAGTGGCTGACCCCGCAGGATCAGTTCTTCTTTGTCGGCCACTACGGCTTTCCGGAAGTGAAGCTGGCTGATTGGAAACTGGAACTGGGCGGCTTGGTGGGCAAGTCGATGTCCGTCACGCTCGATGATCTAAAGAAGCGTCCGTCGCGCGAGTATATCGCCACCATGGAATGTTCCGGCAACGGCCCCACGGGTGGCTTGATCGGCAATGCCAAATGGAAAGGCACGCCGCTTTCCGGGCTATTGAAGGAAGCCAAAGTGGCGCCGGAGGCCGTGGAAGCGGTCTTCTTTGCGGCAGACACCGGAACGGAAAAGATCCGGGGCGCGGACTACAAGCAGAACTTCGCGCGCAGCCTGCCGGTGGCGGAGGCGATGTCCAACGACGTACTGCTCTGCTATGAGATGAATGGCCAAGCATTGAACGACAAGCACGGCGCGCCGGTGCGGCTGATCGTGCCCGGGCACTATGGCGTCGCTTGGGTGAAGTGGCTGAACCGGATTGAGTTGCATGACCGCAAGTACCTGGGCCGCTTCATGGGCCGGGATTACGTCACCATCCGCGGCGAAAAGCGAGGCACGGAAACCATTTGGCGTGAAACGTCGGTGGGCCGGATGAACCTGAAATCCGTTCCCAGCCGCGTCGTCAAACGGGCTGATGGCAAACTGGTCATCCAGGGTGCGGCCTGGGATGACGGCACGCCGATCAAGCGCGTGGACGTAAAGATCGACTCGGGCGAGTGGCTGCAGGCCAAGCTGGACGAGAGCCACAAGGAACCGTACACCTGGCGCTTCTGGTCGCTTGAATGGCCCGCCCCAACGCCGGGCGAACACACCGTTACGTCTCGCGCCACCAACGCCAAGGGGAAGGTTCAGCCAGCTGCTTCCGATGACGCGATCGCGCTGAAGAAGACCTACTGGGAAGCCAACCAGATGGCGGTTCGCAAGATCAAGCTGGCGTAGGGGCGGATCATGCCGAAGAAGGCGTCTGGGTGATCAAGATGGCGCAGGTGATTCCGGACAACGAACTGTGGCTGCACACCCCGGAAGTGAGGGCGCAGTTGGACCGGGCGATTGCTTGGGCCGAGACGCACACACCAGTCGAGACGGACCTCGATGAAATGGAGCGGATGCTGAAAGCGCATCACGCAAAGAAGACCAAGCGGCGTGCAAGTTGAACTATCCCAGCCGACGTTCCAGTCTGTCGAGCACTAACGCCTCAGCTCTTCTTCCGTAGGACCCAGGTGGTCATCGTGCGTTGACCCTGGACGATGGTGGTCTTGATCGGTTCCAGCCATTCGCCGCCCAACCGTTCCGTGACCTCTTCCAGCCAGCTCGCGTCCACCATGTACCGCTCCGCCCCATCAGGCGATTGAAAACGGCGGCCGAGGACCGGCACCATCTGGGCCTCCATGCCGATGGTGGAGGCCAGGCGGCAGAAGAACAGCCCACCGGGCTTGAGGACCCGCCAGGTACCGCGCAGCATCTCCTCAAAGTGGGCGTCGTTCATCGCAAAATGGAGCACGGTGTTGCTGATGACGACATCCGCGTAACCGTCCTCGAACGACATCTGCTGCACGGGTTCCACGCGAAAATTTGACTCCGGCAGCGCGGGTGCTAATCGGCGGGCTAAGGCTCGAACGCTGGCAATAGCTTCGGGACTGGCATCGGCTCCATAGACCTCATAGCCTTCGCGCAGAAAGTATACGATATTGCGGCCAGACCCGCAGCCCGCATCCAGGATGCGCATCCCCGGCACGATGCGGCCCTTCAAAAGCTGATCGAAGAGGTAGATGTCGATCTGGCCGAACTGTTCTTGTAGGGTAGGCATGGGATCTTTTGTGTAAGCCGTCTCAAAACCAATCGACCAGGGCAAGACCACTCACCCGCTGGAACTCCACGGTGTTGTGGGTGACCAAGGTGGCATGGTGAACGAGCGCCGTGCCGGCGATCAAGGTATCCATGGGTCCAATGCTGAGCCCGGCACGAGATAGGGTGAAGCCAATTTGCGCCGCCTGTTTGGCAGCGGCCTCATCAAAAGGCAGAATGGTGACGGCTCCAAACAGAGCGGCGATCTGACGCTGGCGCTGGGTAGGTTCGGCGGCTCCGGCCAAGCCCATCTCCACTTCGTAGACCACAATGGCGGGGATGGCGATCTTGGAAGGTGGTGTAGCGAGCAGCCGGTCCCGAACGTTGCCCTTCCCTTTCAGGTAGTGGATGACAACGTTGGTGTCGAGCACGAACATCAAAGCTGTTCTCGTGCCTGATCGCGGGGTTGGAGGCGGCGCAATTCCTCGGCTTCAGGAAGATCAGGCCAAGCGCCCGCCAAGGTGCGGACAGATGCGGGCCACTCCGTCTGGATGCGTGCCCGGATGGCCTCAGCGATCCACTGGCTCTGCGAAACACCCGCGGACTCAACCGCCGCCCGGACCGTGGCCATCGTCTTCTCGTCGAGATAAATTGTCACTTGAGACATGGCACTTATATGCCCAAGTATACCGGATCGGCCAATCGGCAAAGCTTCGGGAGTCTACCCGGCGCCCGCGATCTCCACCGGGGGCCGCTCCTGCCAGCTGGCCGCCAGGAAGTCGCCATTCATGCCGGCGATCACTTCGATGGGAATGCCTTTGGGGCAGGTGGCTTCGCATTCGCCGATGTTGGTGCAGTTGCCGAATAGTTCAGCATTCATCTGCCGGACCATGCGGAGGCTGCGTTCCTTGCGTTCGGGCTGACCCTGCGGCAAGTGCGCCAAGTGCGAAATTTTGGCGCCGGTGAACAACGCCGCGGCGGCGTTGGGACAGCTGGCGACACAGGCGCCACAGCCGATACAGGCGGCGGCATCCATCGCCAGGTCGGAATCCTGCTTGCGAATGGGCAGTGCGTTGCCGTCAGGCGCGGAGCCGGTGGAAACCGATACGTAGCCGCCGGAGGCGATGATGCGGTCGAAGGCACTGCGGTCGACAATCAAGTCCTTCATCACCGGGAAGGCGGTGGCCCGCCACGGCTCAATATAAACCTCATCGCCATCGGCGAAGTGCCGCATATGCAACTGGCAGACCGTGGTGTTCTTGAAGCCGCCATGGGCGATGCCGTTGATCATGAAACCGCAAGAGCCGCAGATGCCTTCCCGGCAGTCATGCTCAAAGGCAATCGGCTCTTCGCCTTTCAAGATCAGCCCTTCGTTGACGACATCGAGCATCTCGAGAAACGACATATGCTCGCTGACATCGGGTGCGTCGTAACGCACCATCTTGCCGGGCGTAGCGACGTCTTTCTGTCTCCAAACGTGCAGGGTTAGGTTCATGGCGGGTTTACTTGTAGCTCCGTTGCACGGGCTTCACGTACTCAAACTGCAACTCTTCCTGATGACGGACGGGCTTCTGGTTGGGGCCTTGATACTCCCAGGCGGCGACGTGGGCGTATTGCTCGTCGTTGCGTTGGGCCTCGCCGTCGGGCGTCTGAT
Source organism: Bryobacteraceae bacterium (assembly GCA_044359315.1). GTDB lineage: Bacteria > Acidobacteriota > Terriglobia > Bryobacterales > Bryobacteraceae > JAPKYZ01. The sequence goes on from JBIKMK010000142.1 coordinate 4,681, forward strand.
ACTCTTCGCGGAAGTGGCCGCCGCAGGATTCTTCGCGGACCCGGGCGTCGTGGCACATCAACTCACCCAGTTCCAGGAAGTCCGCCACACGGCCGGCTGATTCCAGGCTCTGGTTCAGATCACCAGCTTCGCCGGCGACGTTGACGTTCTTCCAGAACTCTTCGCGGAGGCCGGCGATCTTGTCCGCCGCCTGCTCCAGGCCTTGGGCGTTGCGGGCCATGCCGCAGAAATCCCACATCAGCTTGCCCAGTTCACGATGGAAGCTGGACACCGTGCGCTTGCCCTTGATGGCGAGCAGTTGTTTGGTCAGCGACTGCGTCTGCGCCAAGGCCGCGACGGCTTCGGGATGCGATTCGTCTACCTTCGAAAACTTCTCCGAAGCCAGGTAGTTGCCCAAGGTATAAGGGATCACGAAATAGCCATCGGAGAGGCCCTGCATGAGTGCCGAAGCGCCCAGGCGGTTGGCTCCGTGGTCGGAGAAGTTCGCTTCGCCCAGTACGAACAGGCCCGGGATGGTGGACATCAGGTGATAGTCCACCCAGAGGCCCCCCATGGTGTAGTGCACGGCCGGATAAATCCGCATCGGAACGATGTAGGGGTCTTCACCAGTGATGCGTTCGTAGATCTCAAAGAGATTGCCGTACCGTTCGGCGATGGTCTTTTGCCCCAGGCGGCGGATAGCATCCGAAAAGTCAAGGTAGACGCCGAGACCCGTGGGGCCCACGCCGCGGCCTTCGTCACAAACGCGCTTGGCCGCGCGGCTGGCAATGTCGCGCGGCGACAGATTGCCGAAGCTGGGGTACATGCGCTCCAGGTAGTAGTCGCGCTCCGATTCGGGGATCTGATCCGCCGAGCGGGTATCACCCTGCTTCAGCGGCACCCAGATACGGCCGTCGTTGCGCAGCGACTCCGACATCAGCGTCAACTTCGACTGATAATCGCCGGACTGCGGAATGCAGGTGGGGTGGATCTGTGTGTAGCAAGGGTTGCCGAACGCTGCGCCGCGCTTGTAGGCGCGCCAGATGGCGGTGGTGTTGGAGCCCTTGGCGTTGGTGGACAGATAGAACACGTTGCCGTATCCGCCGGTGGCCAACACCACGGCATCAGCCATATGCACATCAATGCGGCCGGTCACAAGATTGCGAGCAACAATGCCGCGAGCCTTGCCATCAATGACGATCAGGTCCAGCATCTCCGTGCGCGGCAGCATCTTCACTTTGCCCGCGTCGATCTGCCGTTCCAGCGCCTGATAGGCCCCCAGCAGCAACTGCTGCCCCGTCTGGCCCCGAGCATAAAACGTGCGCGACACCTGCGCGCCACCGAAGCTGCGGTTGGAGAGCAGACCGCCGTACTCACGGGCGAACGGCACGCCCTGGGCGACGCACTGGTCGATGATGGACACCGAAACCTGCGCCAACCGGTAGACGTTGGATTCGCGGGCGCGGAAGTCGCCACCCTTCACCGTGTCGTAGAAAAGGCGGTAGACCGAATCGCCATCGTTCTGATAGTTCTTGGCGGCGTTGATGCCACCCTGCGCGGCGATGGAGTGCGCACGGCGCGGCGAATCCTGGAAGCAGAAACACTTGACGTTGTAGCCGAGTTCGCCCAGCGTAGCGGCGGCCGAGCCACCCGCCAAGCCGGAACCGACCACGATGACGTTGTACTTGCGCTTGTTGGCCGGGTTCACCAGCTTCAGGTCAAAGCGTGCCTTGTCCCAGCGTTGCTCAATGGGACCAGAGGGGATGCGGGCGTTCAGATTCATTTCACGATTCCCAGCAGAACAGAAACGACGATGGCGATGTTACCGCCAGCCAAAGCAATGGCGATACCCGCCGCGGCTTTCTTGACCAATGGCGTGTAGCGCGGATGGCTAAGGCCCATGGTCTGGAACATGCTCCAGATGCCGTGGTAGAGGTGGAACAGCAACATCGACATGGTGGCCAAATACAGCACCGCCGCCAGCGGTTGGCTTAAGCCCTTCACCAAATTGGCGTGCACGGCACCTTCGACAAAATCCGGATGAATACCCGGAACGCCAAAAGTGAAATGCATCAAGTGATAAATGATGAAGGCCAGAATCACCGGCCCGGACAGGTACATCGTCCGCGAGGCGTAGCTGGACGTGGTGGGCACCTTCTTGACGTAGGGTTGCGGCCGGGCCTTGGCCTTCAACGCCATCAATTGCAGCGCCGCGGTAATGTGCAGCACGGCACACAAAAGCAGGCCGCCTCGCGCCACCCAGAGCAGCGCTCCGGTGGCACGGAGTGCCTCTCCATACTGGTCCAGCTTACCGGGCCCCAGGAAGACCTGCAGATTGCCCAGCAGATGAATAATCACAAAGCCCCACAGGGCGGCTCCGGTGAGAGCCATCACGGTTTTCTTCCCGTTGGTGGCCTCGTAAAAGCGGAGGGTGCGATGAAGCTTACTGTCTAGCGCGGCGGATGCCAATGATGAGCCTCTGTATTGGAGATGTCAGAACCATCACCATTGTAGGAAAAACTTTCGCGCGCTGCGAAACTCTTCTTCGGCTAAGGCTTCGCGACCGGTAGCGCACCGGCCGGCGTGGCCCCTTCGACGGGCCGGCTCATGGTGGCTTGCCATACTCCCTGGACAACGTCCGGGAAGCTCCGCAGCGATTTCTCGACCCGCTCCCGTATATCAGTGATCACGGCGGGGTGGGTTTCCGCGCAATCGTAGGCTTCTTCCGGATCGGCCACCAGATCATAGAGTTCCGGCCGCGGCAAGGGAAGGTTGACCCGGCCGCCAATAGGTTCAGGCGACCAGGCCCGGGAGTTGTAGCGCGAGAAGTGTACCTTCCAGCGGCCCATTCGGGCGCATTGCAGGCTCCAGTAATCGAAATAGAGGAATGGATCGCGGTGCAGCTCGCCGGCGTCGCCCGTGAAGCGCGCGCTGATGTCGATGCCGTCGAGAGGTTTCGACGGAAGTGGCGCTCCGGTGAGGGCGGCGATGGTCGGCAGGACGTCCAAGGCCGAGACGAAGCCGTCGTTCACTTGCCCGGCGGGAATGCGGCTGGGCATGCGAGCAATCAGCGGCACGCGGAGCCCGCCTTCGAAGCTTTCGCCCTTGCGGCCCCGCAAGCGTCCAGGACTGCCTTGGAACCAGGGTCCATTGTCGCTGGTCAGCATGACAATGGTGTTGTCGTCCTGGCCCGTCTCCCGGAGGGTCTTCAAAACTTCGCCGATACTCCAGTCAAACTCCGCCATGACGTCGCCGTAGGGCCCCAAGGGCGACTTTTTCTGAAAGCTCCGTCCCGCGACCAACGGGATGTGGGGCGCCACGTGCGGCAGGTAAAGGAAAAATGGCTGCTCGCGACTTTCACGAATGAAGCGGGTGGCGTGGCTGGTGAGCCGGCCCGTGAGCGCTTCGAGACTGGCGATTTCCTCGACGGTTTGGCGATTGGCCAGCAGTGGGCGTGGCCACATGTCGTGGCTGTGGAGCAGGCCGAAGAAGTCGTCAAAGCCCCGGTCATTGGGCTTGGTGCCGGGCTGGTCCCCCAAATGCCACTTGCCGGCCAGGCCGGTGCGGTAGCCCGCAGTTTTCAGCATCTGGGCCAGCGTGATCTCGCCGCTGGCCAGCCCACCCTCTTCCCCGGGAGAAAGCACCCCAGGCACGCCGGTCCGGGTGGCATAGCGGCCGGTCAGCAGCCCGGCCCGGGCCGGGGAACAGACCGAACTGGCCGCATTGCACTGAGTAAAGCGGATGCCTTCCGCCGCCATCTGGTCAATGTGGGGCGTCGCGATCCGGGAGCCATAACAGCCCAGGTCGCCATACCCCAGGTCGTCGGCGCAGATGAGCACCACGT
>JBIKMK010000155.1:0-8162 GCA_044359315.1 Bryobacteraceae bacterium
CTCAGCCGGACCAAAGCGGTTGTTCTTCACAAAGGAAACGTCGAAGTTGTTGTTCCCCGGCGAATAGAGAATGCCACGGCCGACGTTGCCGTAGGTGAAGGCCGCCGGAGCGGCAAAGCAGCTGGGGTCGAACCAGCGATCGGGAACCGGATTATCCAACCGGCCTGAACAGCTGGTGCGATTGGGCCAGCTGGGGGCGCCATTGTTGACACCAGCCGCCAAGCTGGGCGTGAAGGGACGACCGGTGGTGAGGGTGGTGATGCCGCTCATCTGCCAGCCACCAACTACCCCATTGCCGAACTTATTCCTGGTATCGAACCGCTTGCCCTTGCCGAACGGCAAGTCATAGACGTAACTGAACACCGCCCGGTGGCGCACGTCAAAGCCCGAAGGGCCACGGTTGCAATCCAGGCAAGTGACCGTCTGCGGACCACCCGATGCACCGCCGCCGCTGCCCACTGAACCCGTGTAATCCAGTGACTTGCCCCAAGTGTAGGCCGCCAAGAATTGCAGGCCGTTCGAGTACCGCTTGGTGGCCTTCATCTGCATGCTGTGGAATGAACTGCGGGAGCGCCATTCGACGAAGAACATGTTGACGATGTTGTTCAACGGTTGCAGCAGGCGGCGAGGAGCCAGGGCGCCGGGGCCCGGCTGCACTTCGTTCGGGTTATAGGCCTGGGCCAGATTCATGCCGGTCGAACCGGCATAGTCCAATTCCACCATCAGCGACTGGCTGACCTGGCGCTGCAAATTCGCGGTCCAGGTCTGCATGTACGGCGTCCGGTTCAGGAAGGAATGGCCGTTGATGCGCGGCGCGGGCGACAGCGCATTCAGCTCCGCCGTCGTCCGCGGCTTGACGGCCTGCGGCAGCGGGAACGGATTGTCGATGGAGGCGACGGACTGCATACCCACCGGGAAATCGGGGAACGCCAGCGACTGAGTGAAGAATACCGGCACATTGAGTCCGATCTGCCCGTTCGCCGTCACCGGATCAGGGAAGTAGACCAAGCTGTAGCCCGCGCGCATGATCGTCTTGCCGTTGCCCGTCAGGTCATAGGCCAAGCCCACGCGGGGGCCAAAGTTGCGCCAGTTGGTTTGCTTGTTGGCCGAAGCGGAGACACCGTTTTCGCCCGCATAGATCATGCGCAGCGATCCCAGATCGAAGTTCGGCAAGCGGCCATACTTTTCGGTCTCCGGCAGAAATGCTTCGTGCCGGACACCCAGGTTGAGGGTCAGCCGGCGGCTCAGCTTGATGTCGTCCTGCAGGTAGAACGAGTTTTCCCAGATGCGCAGATAGAAGGGCTCAAACACACCGGAGCGGTTGCCGCTGTTCATGAAACCCGTTAACAGCGTGGCCGGACCAAAGCCCGAAGCGGCGGGGCGCGACGGGTCAGCCGTGAAGGCACGGTTGAAGTTCATGTTGCCGCGCACGGCTTCATTCACGAAAGGCTGCGCGTCGCGGCGCACAATGTGCCAGCCGAACTTCAGCGTGTGCTTGCCGAGGGTCCAATTCCAGGCGCTGTCCAACTGGTAGTGCGTCTGCAAAGGATTCACCGGCAAGAAGGCCGGGCCGCCGGAAAGGCCGGTGATATCGGCTATGTTGATGGTGGGGATACCCGACGACTGGCGATTCAGGTTGATGTTCCGGATACCCAGTGAGCTGGCCGCGTTGATACCGATATCCTGCTGCGTGGTGATCGGGTTGGTGCGGGCGAAGCCGGCGCGGAACTCGTGCAGCAGGTTGGGCTTGAAGATGTGAGTCCAGTTGAAGGCCGAGCCCTGGGTGGTGAGGATGGTGTCCTGCAAGCCGGCCACGTACGGTCCCAGCGTAAAGCGGGAAGCCGCGTCCGCCGGTGTCGGCAGACAGCAATTGGATTGGCCCTGCGGCGCATTCAGGTTGTAGTTGTTGTAGGTGTAGCGGAAGAACAGGTTGTCCTTGGTGCTGGCCACGTGATCGAAGCGGCCCGTGTAGACGTTGTCGCTCACCAGGCGGTTGGGAACCGAAGTGAAGTTATCAAACAGTCCGTTCACGCGGCCGGGGCTGTTGGGCACCGGGTAGATGCTCAAGACGTTGCGGCCCACTGGATTGATCGCTGAGGCGGGCATCACGTTTCCCGGAAAGGGATCCCGGACGGGCGCGGTGGATCCAGCCACCGTCCGCGTGCTGCGCGGATCATAAATCATCAGGTTCGGGCCACCGGAGGCAATCAACTGGCTGAAGTCGCCGTTCCGCATCGGCGCGGTGGGGACAGTGTTGACCGTGGCGATTCCGCGGCCGGAGCGCAAGCCCGCGTAGTCGAAGAAGAAGAAGGTCTTGTTCTTGCCGTTATAGATCTTCGGGATCATCACCGGGCCGCCGATGGCCACGCCAAACTGGTTCTGGCGAAATACCGGCTTACGCTGTCCGGCGGGAGCAAACACGTTCCGCGCGTCCAGCACGTGGTTACGATGAAACTCGAACACGTTGCCGTGCAGGTCATTGGAACCGGACTGCGTGGAGACGGAAACCACACCCGCGCCGCGCCCGAACTCCGCCGAAAAAACGCCGGTCAAGGTTTTGAACTCGCGGACTGACTCCACTGATGGCGCAACGATGACCGTGTTGAACGTGTATTCATTGTTGTCGATACCGTCGATCAACCAGGCGTTGGTGTTGGCGCGGCTACCCAGCGCGTTGAAATTCGATGGTCCGCGCGGGTTAAACGTCGAAGCGCCGGAAAGATTCTCTCCCGCCTGTCCGGGGGTCACACCGGGATTGAGATAAACCAGCTGCGCAAAATTGCGTCCGTTCAGCGGCAGCTCACGCACGGCGCGAGTACCGATGACTTCGCCCAGCTCCGCCGACTCCGTGCGCACCAGCGACGCCGCGGCCGTCACCTCGATGGTTTCGGTCACGTTGCCCACCGCCAGTTGAAAATCGGCGCGCGCCTTTTGGTCAACTTCGAGCGCCAGATTCTGCTGTACGCCCTTCTTGAAGCCCTCTTTCTCCACAGTCACCGTATAGACGCCCGGCACCAGGAACGGAACGTTGAACACGCCGTCTTCATCGGTCTTGATTCGGTTGGCTGTGTTCTTATTGACTTCAACAATCGTGACATTGGCACCGGGCACCCCGGCCCCCGTCGTATCAGTCACGGTCCCGAGGATGGTGCCCGTGGTTACCTGCCCATAGGCGGCCCAGGCCCCTGCTGCAATAAGAAGAAAAACGCCAAAGATTCGGCTCACATGTGACTCCTGCGTAAAGATTCCGCTTCAAATCATATCAAAAGAGTGCTGATCTCGGGATAGCCTCCGCCGCGGCCCGGCCTGCCGCCGTGAAAAGATTCCACGGCGGTCAGGGGCGGGCTGTCATCCAAGCTGATAAAGATGGAGGCCCGGCGGCAGACCGCCATGCCCCTGCCTGCGGCACGGCCGGCCACCGGGGAGTCCGTGCCCCATAATGAAAGACAGATGACCATGCTTCGTTGGTTCATTGTTGGACTTACCCTGGGCGGCGTGAACGCCCAAACGATGGCCCCGCCCAAAGCCGGGCCGGCTGCCATCATGAAGATCGGCGAGGTGAAGGCCGGGCAGAAGGCCATTGCCTGGACTGTCTTTGAAGGCACGGAGCCCGAGGCCGTCCCCATCGAGATCATCGGCCTGATGAAGAACGCCTGGGGCCCCAAGCAGGACATCATCCTGGGCAAGATGGGCGGCAAGGCCGCCCGCACCAACGTCGCGGGCGGCATGTCAGGCTCTCCTGTCTACATTGACGGCAAGCTGGTGGGCGCCGTCGCGCTCCGGCTGAGCGTGTTTTCGCCCGACGCCATCTGCGGCATCACACCGATTGAGCTGATGCTCGAAATCAACGAATTCGACAAGTCACGCACCGCCGAATCCCGCACGCTGGCCGGCCTTCCGCTGCCCGGCGAGTACCTGCCCGGCCAATACGCGGCTGGCCAGCCGGTCGCCGCCCAGCCGCTGATGATTCCCATCGAAGCGCCGCTCACTCTCTCCGGCGTCCAGGAAGAGACCATGCGGCAGTTTTCGCCCTTCTTTTCGCAGTGGGGCGTCAAGGCCGTCATGGGCGGTGGTGGTGGCACAGCCTACGAAGTGAAGCCCGCGCCCGATTGGAAGACCGCCCTGCGCCCCGGCCAAACCGTCACCGGCGTGCTGGTCTCCGGAGACATGAGCGTCACCGGCCTGGGCACCGTCTCCTACAACGACGGCCGTCGTGTGCTGGCCTTCGGACACCCCTTCTTCGGCCTGGGCCCGGTGGAGATGCCGATGTCGCGCGGCGAGATTCTGATGGTGCTGGGCAGCGCGTTTCAACCCAACAAGATCGGCAACGCCACCGAAATTGTCGGTGCACTCAAGCAGGACCGCCACTCCGGCATCATGGGCGTGCTGGGCGATCAGGCCCCCATGATCCCGGTGGCGATGAAGATCCGCAATCTCTCTGACACCAAGACCGTCGTCAACCAGAAGGACTTCCGCTTCAACATCTTCATCCAGCAGAAGTGGACACCGTTCCTGATGATGTTGACCCTGTTCAACTCCATCCAGCAGCTGAATGAGTTCGCGGATGAAGCCACGTATCGCTTCTCCGGCTCCATTGAGCTGGAAGGCTTGGGCAAGATCGACCTGAAGACGATGCAATCTTCCGGCGAGATGCCGATGCCCGCGCCGATGGTGCTGGCAGGCTGGTGGGCGGACAAGTTCAATCGGCTTTTCGCGAACTCGATCGAACCACCCAAGCTGAAGAGCGTCAACCTCACCGTGGACGTGATTCCGGACCGGCAGGTAGCCGCCATCGAGAGCGCCTGGACCTCTGCCACCGAAGTCCAGCCCGGCGATGAGATCAGCGTCAAGGCCTATCTTCGGCCTTACCGTGGCGTGCGGCAGGAGCGGACTTTCAAACTGAAAGTCCCTGCGAACCTGGCCAAAGGCGACCATCGTCTGCTGCTCTCCGACGCCGATACCCTCAACCGCTTGCAATCAGCGGCGGGTATGGTGAACCGTTACCTGGACGTGCCGCAGATCGTCTCTCTGATCAAGCAGGAGCGAACCAACACCCGCGTCTATGTCTCCTTGGTGCAAGCCCGCCCCACACTCTATTCCGAGGACAAGGCGATGCCCAATCTGCCCGCTTCGGTGATGAGTGTAATGAGCGGCTCACGCAGCCCCAGCCGGCCGCTGATCAGCTCCGCTGAAACGGCGACCGAGCAGATGGCGCTCGATTTCGACCAAGTCATCTCCGGCAGCGCCTCCGTCAGAATTTCCGTCCGCTAGGCCCGCAACGCATGAATCAACGACTCTTTCCCTTCGCGGTCGCCGCCGCGCTTAGCCTTGCCACCGCTTGGGCGGTCGAGACCCGGACCTGGTCTCAGAATGAGCAGGCCGACTACGAGAAGGCGATCCTGAAAGGCGTCTCCCTGCGCAGTGATGGACGCCTGGCGCTGGCCCCCGCCGTGACGGAACTCTTCGACGCCGCCACGCCCTATCTGTGGGCCATTGCGCGGGACTCCAAAGGTACGCTCTACGCCGCCGGTGGTGGCACGGGCGGCAGCACAGTGAAGATTTTCCGGGCCGGCGCGGACCGCAAAGGTACGCCCTGGGCGGAATTGGAAGGGCTGGAGATCCACGCCCTGGCGATTGACAAGCAGGACCGCGTGTACGCCGCCACGCTACCCGACGGCAAAGTGTGGCGCATCGGGGCCGATGCCAAGCCCACGGTCTTTTACGACCCCAAGGCCCGCTACATCTGGGCGCTGGCGTTCAATGGGCAGGGCGATCTGTTTGTGGCCACCGGCGACCAAGGTGAGATTCACCGCGTCCGTCCCGATGGCCAGGGCACGGTCTTCTTCAAGCTGGATGAGGCCCACGCCCGGGCCATGGCTTTCGACACCAAGGGCAATCTGGTGGTCGGCACGGAGCCCGGCGGAGTGATCCTGCGCGTGGCCCCCAATGGAACGGGCTTTGTCCTCTATCAGACCGCCAAGCGGGAAGTAACGGCCTTGGTGGCCGCCACCGATGGCCGGGTGATCGCCGCGGCCGTGGGCAACAAGGGCGCACTTTCCGCGCCGATGGTGCTGGCATTGCAACCGGCCCCGCCACCGCCTCCGGGCCCAGCGGCTGGTCAGGCACCCCGCCCGGCCGCGCCTGCGCCGCTACCGCTGGGCCCACCGGCGGCACAAGTCCAGGGCGGCTCTGACGTCATTGAGCTGGATGCCGACGGCGCCCCACGCAAGCTGTGGAGCCATCCGCAGGAGGTCGTCTACGCACTGGCCCTGGATGCGCAAGGCAAGGTGATCCTGGGCGCAGGGAATAAGGGCAACATCTATCGCTTGGATTCCGCAGTACTCAGCACGCTGCTCACCGCCACGCCGGCCACGCAGGTGACGGGGTTTGCCGGTGGCAGCGATGGCTTGTTCGCCACCACGGGAAATGTCGGCAAGGTGTTTGCCATCGGGCCCGGCCTGGAGAAACAAGGCACCGTCGAGAGCGACGTGTTCGACGCGGGCACGTTCTCCTACTGGGGCCGGTTGAACGATGACGTCTCCCTGGGCAGCGGTACGATCCGCTTTGAGACCCGCAGCGGCAACCTGGACCGTCCCCAGAAGAACTGGAGCGCTTGGGCACCATTGAAAGACGGGCGCCTCACCTCACCCCCCGCGCGCTTCCTGCAGTGGAAAGCCACCTTTTCGCCGGGTCCGTCCGCCGGTGGCGCGGCACCGGAGTTGGGCGGAGTGGACATTGCCTGGATGGCCAAGAATCTGGCGCCACGCGTGGAGCAAGTGGAGGCCACGCCGGCGAATTACCGTTTCCCGCAGAACTCCATCACGCTGAACCTGACGCCCAGCATTACGCTCGCCCCTCTGGGCAAGACCCGCCGGTCCAGCGCACCCTCGCTCAGCCTTGATACGGGCAGTTCGTCTTCGATGAGCTATGCCAAAGGCACCGGCGGAGCCCGCTGGCTGGCCGCCGACGACAATGGCGATGCTCTCAACTTTAAGGTGGAGATCAAGGGCGTAGCGGAAAGCACCTGGAAGCTGATCAAGGATCGGGTCCGCGAAAAGCAGGTGAACTTCGACCTGACGGCTTACCCGGATGGCGAGTACTTCATTCGCGTCACGGCCAATGACCAGCCCGACAATCCGCCCGCACAAGCCTTGGAAGCGGCCGCCCAAAGCCCGAGTTTCCTGATTGACAATACGCCACCGGTGATTGAAGACTTGGCGGCCCAACCCGCGGGCGGCCGCGTTCAGCTGCGCTTCAAGGCCAAGGACGCCTTGAACTGGATCTCCAAGGCAGAGTATTCGATCAACGGCGTCGAGTGGCTCACCATCGAGCCCGCAACCAAGCTTTCCGATTCCCGTGAACTGGCCTACGATCTTCTGCTCGACCGGCCGCAGCCGGGCGAATTGACGATCGCCGTCCGCGTCACGGATGAGTTCGACAACCAGGCCACCGCCAAGATCGTCGTCCGCTAGCCCCCTGCCTCTCACCAGCCCCATGCGTCAGCTTGGGGCTTTTGCGCGAACGGAGGGAAGCCCCAAGCTGACGCATGGGGCTGATTTCGGAGCCACTCCGTGGGACCGGGATCGCCGCAGCGGTTAGGCCGAGGCGCGCCACGCCGCCTCCGCGGGACTCTTGCCCGCTGCGTACTACGCGTCTGCAGCACTTCCAACACCGGCAAAAAAACCGCCTGCCTGGATAAGGTTTCCACCCTACAGCCCCGCCAAAATTCCGCCGATCATCCAGCCATAGACAGGATGGCAGGCCCCACACCAAAGGTAAATCGCAGCTGGGCCGATCCGCTGGCGAACCGGATCCCCGATCCGGTGGCCAAGCTCCGTTATCTGCGCAATGTGCGCGGAGACGATGAAGCGGTGCCGGAGGTTTCGCGATGGCGTCGCGCGCGGTTACCCGTGGCGGCGGCGGTGGTGGTGGTTGCTTCTCTTGTGCTCGGGGGCACCGTCATGCGGAGCCCGAAGCGTGACAAGGCCCCGGAAGCGGCGGCGGTGACGACAGGGCCGGCCGTAGTGGCGCCGGTAGCCTCGGGCACGGTGCATGCCGCCGCGCCCCATACGAAGGTTTGGCTGGTGGAAACGCGGGGGACGCTGGAAAGCTGGTCCAACGGCTTGCAAGTGGATACGTCGCTGACCGTTTCGAACAAGAAG
>JBIKMK010000290.1:0-5619 GCA_044359315.1 Bryobacteraceae bacterium
CCGAGCCGCGACCAGCAGGAGCGGGCTGCCCTCCAGCGTGAACACGTCTCAAGCGGCCTGGAGGACTCATCCGTCTCCGCCAGTTCCCTCGCGCTCTTCACCCAATGTCCGCGGCGCTACCTGCTGGACCGCTACTTGTGCTGGACTTCTTCCCCGCCCGCACCGGCCAGCGATGATTCCACTCCGTCGGAGTCAATTGCTGGCGGACCCGCCATCGACTTGGGACTGGCCGTGCATGCGCTGCTGGCCGGGCAGGATGTGCCGGAGGCGACGCCCCAAGCCAAGCGCCTGGCGAACGTCTTCCGGCAAAGTGCCTTGGCGTCACAGGCAGCCCGCGCGTCGCGCACAGAGCGCGAGTTTGACTTTGTCTTTGAACGGGCCGGAACGGTGATCACGGGGCAGATCGATCTCTGGTTTGCCGATCGGGACGAAGTGGTCATCGTCGATTACAAGACGGACCGCGAGGCACCCACGGGGCCGATCGAAGGCCACCATTCCGGCTACGCGCTTCAGCTGCAGGTCTACGCTTTGGCACTGGGGCAATTGTTGCGGCGTCCGGTCACCCGCGCGGTGCTGCACTATCTGCGGCCCAACCAACTGGTGGAAGTTGACATTTCGCCGGACGCACTGGATCGCGTGACGCGGCAACTGATGGCGTTGCAGCAGGCCCAGGCGACGCTTCAGTTTCCGCTGGTGGAAGACGCACATTGCCACCGCTGCCCGCACTGGCGCGGTGCTTGCCCCAGCCAGTTTGGGGTCGAACAGTTGAGCCTGTTCTAACCCGGCTCCTCATCCTTCTCGCCCATCTGCGTCAGCCGGTACCGCAGGGCGTTGCGGGTCAGGCCCAGTAGGCGCGCGGCGTGGCTCTTGTTGCCGCTGGCCCGCTTGAGCGCTTCGCGAATGATCGATTGTTCGTACTGGTCCAGCGTCAGCCCATCGGGCAGAAAGTAAGCGCCGCCCTGCCGCGCGCGTGGGGCCTCCAGACGAATGTCAGCGGCCTCCAGCTTGTCGCCCGCTCGCAAAATGGTGCTGCGCTCGATGACGTTCTCCAACTCGCGGACGTTGCCGGGCCAGTGATAGGCCAGCAGCTTCTCCATCGCCGCCGGAGTCACCACCATCCCCGCCGCAAAACGCTTCACCAGATCCGGGATATCTTCCTGCCGGTCACGCAACGGAGGGATGTTCATGGGCACCACGTTCAAGCGGTAGTAAAGATCCTGCCGGAAGGTGCCATTTTCGAGAGCCGCCCGCAGATCAACATTGGTGGCGGCGATCACGCGGACGTCGATGGCCTTTACCTTGTTGCTACCCAGCCGTTCCAGTTCGCGGTCCTGCAGGATGCGCAGCAGCTTCACTTGGATCGACGGCGGCACGTCGCCGATCTCATCCAAAAACACGGTGCCGGTATCGGCTTGTTCAAACTTGCCGGCCTTGGCCGAAATGGCTCCGGTGAAGGCGCCGCGTTCGTGGCCGAACAGTTCGCTCTCCATCAGGTTCTCGGGCAGCGCGGTGCAGTCAATCTTGACAAACGGCCGGTCCCGACGCGGGGAAAGCTGATGGATCGCACGGGCGATGCGGTCCTTGCCGACGCCGCTTTCGCCCGCCAGCAGCACCGTGGCGCGCGTGGGGGCGACACGCTCCATGGTGGAGAAGATCTGCTGCATCGCCTGACTGCGGCCGATCAGATTCTGGAACTCATGCCGCCGCCCCAGCTCCGCGCGCATCTCCCGGTTCTCATCCCGGAGCGCGCGCACTTCCAGGGCCTTGGCCACCACCGCCAGCAGATGGTCAATCGAGAAGGGCTTCAACAGAAAGTCCACCGCCCCGGCTTTCATGGCCTGGACAGCGGTATCGACCGTACCGAAGGCGGTCATCACGATCACCGGCAGGGCAGCGTTCTGCCGCCGCAACGCATCGAGCAGTGCCAGCCCGTCCATACCCGGCAACCGCAGATCGGTCAGCACGGCATCGGCGCGCTCGGTCAAGCTCAAGGCAGCTTCGGCGTGGGCAGCCAGCAGCACCTCATAGCCGGCTGATTGCAGTTGCAGTTCGACGACGCGCCGCAACTTGCCTTCGTCCTCCACCACCAGGATGCGGGCGCGGTTCATGCGGTGGCTCCGCTGTTGATGGTGTCACTCATATTGCCGCTCCCGCGGGGTAGCCAGACCCGGAACACTGAGCCTTCACCGGGCGTTGAATCGACCAGAACCCGCCCACCATGTTCGGCCACGATCTTGGCCACGATAGCCAGCCCCAGGCCAACGCCTTCCGGCTTGGTGGTGAAGAACGGATTGAAGATGCTTTCCCGATGCTCGGGGGCAATACCGGCCCCGCGGTCAATCACCGATAACTCGACGCCGTTGGCCACTTCGCGCGTCTTCACCGTCACGACACCACCGGCGGCACTGGCCTCCAGCGCATTCGAAATCAGATTCACAAACACCCGTTCCACCAATTCCCGGTCCACCCACACCGGACGCACATCCGGCGAATAATTTCTGTTGACGTGTACCGGTGCCTCTCCGTTGCGCCCACCCTGCCGTTGCACCTGCGTGACCGCTTTATCCACCAGTTGATCGACGGCCGTGTCTTCCAGGCGCAGCCGCAGCGGGCGCGCAAACTCGAGAAAGCGCGTCACCAGGGAATTGGTCCGGTCCACCTCAGAGGTGATGAAGCCGGCCAGTTCCTGCGAAATGGTGTCACCCGGAGGCAGACGGCGCTCCAGCAACTCGGAGGAACTTTTGATGGTCCCCAGCGGATTGCGCAGTTCATGCGCCAGCCCCGCCGTTAACTGTCCCAGCGCGGCCAACCGATCCGCCCGGCGCACGGCCTCTTCGGCTTCCCGCAAGTGTTGGTTGGCCTCCGCCAACTCAGCGACGGCCTGTTGCGCCCGGCGTCCTTCGGCCCGGTTGGCTTCCGCCAGTTGATGAGTCAGAAAACCGACGAGTGGCAGGAACAAGGCGCGCAGACTGATTTCGCGGATCTGATCCACCGGTACGGTGACGCGCGTCCAGTCGAGAAACAGCAGAAACGAGAGATAGCCGGCCACCGACAGCACGGTGACGCCAGTGGCCCCCCAAGCGCTGAGTGACGTGGCGGCCGACACCACCGGCAGCAGCAGGATCAGAAAATAGCTGGACTCGATCCCGTAGCTGACGCCGATCAGCAGCCACCCCAGCACCAGCTTCAGCGCGATCGCCGCCAAGTTGCCGGTGGCCGTCGCAAACCAGGCGACACGTGGCGAGATCACCTGGAACAGCGCCAGCAGCAGCAACAACTCAATCTCGGCCGGATTGCGCACGGGGCTGGCAAAGTGCAGGGCCGAAAACAAAAGCAGCCAAGCCAGGTCCGATGCGCGGAGAGAGGAAATCATGATGGCCACTTCCATATTCAGAGTAAGGCGTTGGCCGGGCCGGGTGGGGTGGCAAACGGCCCAGCGACGGACCGCCAGGTTCATGCAACAATAAAAGCTCCGGCAGTTTTTGCATGAGTCTCCCCATCCCTGACCCCATGACGGAGGAAACGCCAGTCCCGGACGGGCCTTCCTTCGCCGACATCTTGAATGAGTTCGAACAGCAGCAGCAGGCCACCCCGGCCGGCGAAGCGATCGAAGGAACAGTCTTGTCTGTTTCCGACGACGGCGTCTTCGTGGACATTGGCCGCAAGGCCGATGGCGTGCTGGAGGTTGCCCCCTTCCGCAACGAAGACGGCACCTATTCGATAGGCCCTGGATACAAGGTGGTTGTCACCATCAAGGGCACTAACGAACAAGGCCAGCCGCTGTTGACCACCTTGCGGGTGGAGCAGCCAAAGGACTGGACAGCGCTGCAGGCCGCCTTTGATGAAAAGAAGATCATCATCGGCCGTGTGGAGGAAGTAATCAAGGGCGGTTTGCGGGTGGATGTAGGCGCTCGCGCGTTTATGCCCGCTTCCCGCAGCGGTGCCCGCGATGTGCCTGAGATGGCTCTGCTGGTGGGGCAGGATATCGAGTGCCGCGTCACCAAGCTCGACACCGAAAAAGAAGATGTCGTGGTGGACCGCCGCTCCGTGCTCGAAGAACGGGAGCGGGAGCAGAAGCAGAAGGCGTTTGATGCGATTGAAGAAGGCGCCGTGCTGCAAGGCACCGTGCGGAACCTCACCGACTTTGGCGCATTTGTCGATGTCGGTGGCGTCGATGGCTTGTTGCACGTCGCTGATATCTCCTGGACACGCATTGGCAAGCCCGCCGATGTATTGAAGGCTGGCGATCGCGTCGACGTCAAGGTTCTGAAGGTCAATCGCGAGACCCGCAAGATCTCGCTCGGCATGAAGCAACTGCAGCCGGAGCCTTGGGCCCAGGCTGCCACCACCTTCAAGCAGGGTGAGCGCGTGAAGGGCACCGTGGCCCGCCTGACCGACTTCGGTGCGTTCGTCGAACTGCTGCCGGGCGTCGAGGGTTTGGTGCACGTCTCGGAGATGTCGTGGTCCAAGAAGATTCGCAAACCGGCGGATCTGCTGAAGGCCGGCGAAGTGGTGGAAGTGGTGGTGTTGAACATCAACCCCACCGAGAAGCGCATTGCGCTGGGCCTGAAGCAGGCTTTGGGCGACCCCTGGGAAGAGGCAGCCCTGAAGTTCCCGAAGGACGCCATCATCGAAGCCGCGCCCGTCGTCAGCATCCAGAAGTTCGGCGCCTTTGTCGAACTGGCGGAAGGGATCGAGGGCATGATCCACGTGGGCGATATCTCCCACGAGAAGCGGATCGAGAATCCGAAGGACGTCCTGTCGGTGGGCCAGACGGTTCGCTGTCAAGTGCTGGAATTCGACAAGGACAAGCGCCGCATCCGCCTGGGCATGAAGCAACTGGAGCCCACGAAGGCCGACCTGTGGATTGCCGAGCATCAAGTGGGTGAAGTGCTGACCGGCCGTGTCGCTGACATTCGTGAAGGCCGCGCGCAGATCGAACTGGGTGAAGGCATTTCGGGCCTGTGCCGCTTTGCGACCGAAACCAAGGGTGGTGCCAGCGCCGCCAACGTGCAGAAGGTGGACGTTTCCAGCGCCGCCTCCCTGCTGGCCGCGAAGTTCAAGAAGGGCGTGGGGGCTCCGGAAACCGGGCCCAAGCTGCGCATCGGCGAAACGCGGAGCTTCCGCATCGCCGCTCTGGACGCGCAAAAGAAGCGCGTGGATCTCGAACTGGCGTAGGCTAGGCAATACGTTTGTCAAACAAACCGCATTCAGCTCTCGGGCTGAGTGCGGTTTCTGTTTTTGGCGGCGCAAAATCGGAACTGGCCCCACTAACCTTTTCCGGAATGCGCCGTCTAGCTGAAAGTGGAAAGGTCTGGGGCCGTGATCTCAGCTGCCCTCGGGGTACGATGGTCGGCGGGAATGGATGAAGCGGAGTTGATCCGAGCCGCCCAAAAGGGCGACCAGGATGCATTCGAACGGTTGGTGCGCAGCTACGACCAAAGCGTGCTGCGGCTGGCCCATCGTCTACTGCGTTCGCCTGAAGACGCGCTGGATGTCTATCAGGAAGCCTTCCTGCGTGTTTTCAAGAATCTCAATCAGTTCCGTTTTGACTGCAGCTTCCAGACCTGGCTCTACCGCATCGTCACCAATCTCTGCCTGGATGCCATGCGCAAGAAG
>JBIKMK010000698.1:0-2803 GCA_044359315.1 Bryobacteraceae bacterium
AAGGTGCGCAAGGAAGAATCTTCCATCGTTGACACCGCCGAAGGCCCCCGGGACCGCATGGATACGGTGGAAGATGCCTACGCCGGAGCGAATCCGCAGCGTCAATTGTTGTCCACTGAACTGAAAGGCAAGATTGCCCGCACGCTGGCCGAACTGACACCCCGGGAGCGGATGGTGTTTGAGATGCGCCACTACGAGGGAATGCGGCTGCGCGCCATCGGCGACGTGCTGGGCACCACCGAAGAAGCGGCGAAGAATTGTTTGTTTCGAGCGACCCAGAAGATGCGGGTCGCGCTGGGAGAATTCGTATGAGCGGCCCTGGTTCTGGCATTACCTGTCAAATGATGGAACGCGACCTGCCGTTGTTTCTCTACGGCGAGTTGAGCTTTGACCAGGAAGAGCAGGTTCATCAGCACCTGGCCGGCTGCGAAGCCTGCCAGAACGCCCTGGTGGAATTGCAGAGCTTGCATGCCGCCCTCGACCAGCAAGACGTAACCGTGCCCGATGGCCTGCTGGTGGCGGCCCGGCGCAGTCTGCGGCAAAGCATCAGCGTAGAAGCCGAACGTGCGGCAGAACCTTCCTTCTGGCAGCGGCTGCTGGCGTGGCCCGCCTGGAAACCCGCCGGAGCCGTAGCGGCCGTGGCGATGGCCTTTTTCGGCGGCCGGATGACCAACGTTCAACTGGCCGGTTTGGAGCCCAGCTCCGCTGAGGCTGCTCCGATGGTTTCTCGTGTCCGCTATGTCGAACCCAACCAAGCCGGTGGTGTCCAGATCGTGCTGGATGAGACTCGGCAACGCGTCGTCTCCGGGAACATGGAAGACCAGGCGATCCGCCAGTTGCTGCTGGCCGCCGCCAAGGATCCCAGCGACCCGGGCCTGCGCGTCGAATCGGTGGAGATGCTCTCCTCCCGGTCTCAGGAAGCGGAGATTCGCAACGCTCTGCTGGCCGTTCTGGAGCATGACGCCAACCCCGGCGTGCGCTTGAAGGCGCTGGAAGGCCTGAAGGCATTCGCCAAGGATCAGCCGACGCGGCAGGTTCTCTCGCGCGTGCTGTTGAAGGACACCAACTCTGGCGTCCGCTCCGCGGCGATTGATGTGCTGACTTCGGTGAATTCACAAGACACCGTCGGTACCCTCCAGGAACTGATGCGCCGGGAAGACAACGACTACGTCCGTCTGCGCACCCGCAAGGCCCTCAGCGAAATGAAGGCGTCTCCGGGAATCTTCTAGGCCACGCTGGCCTGTCTGCTGTTCACCTACCCATGACCATTGCTGCCCTGGTTGCTATCTCCGCGTTGTTGAGCGGCGAGGTAGTCGCACTTGGACGAGCCACCCGCGTGATGGTGACCGGCCAGGGCAAAATCCGTATCGTGGGCGAAGAGCGCGCGGACCTGGCCTACGACTCTCCTTCCGCAGTCGTCATCAGGCCTGAGGGCGACTGGCTGAAGATCTACGTCAAAAGCGAAGCCGGTATCGAATTGCGCTGCCCGAAAGGTCTGGCCGCGGTGGCGATTGAGAACCCCGCCGGAGAAGCCGAAGCGGTGGATTTGAATGGCGAAGTTTTCATCCGTGCGGCGGGCCGGATTTTACTGGACCGGCTGGGCGGCTCCGCCATGATCCGCAGCCCCGGCGGCGAGGTCCGGGTGGGGCGCATTGCCGGTGCCTTGCGCTGCTTCTCGGGCGGCGGCCCGATTCGTATCGATTCGGTGGGCGCTGCTCAGATTGAGAGCCGCGGTGGGGAAATCATCATTGGCGATGCCCGGGGGCCCGTCACCGCCCATAGCCTGGGCGGCAATATCCAGGTGGAGCGAGCGGAGTCGACGGTGGAGGCTTCCACCACGGGCGGCTCCATCCAGATTGGCAGGGCCCGCGGTGTCAACTGCAAGGCCGGGGCGGGCGGCATTCGCTTGAAGAACGTCAGCGGCCTGGTGCAAGCGGAAACCGGGTCCGGGACCATCCTGATGGAGCCATCCCGCATTTCACCCCTGGGAGAAACATTTCTCCGCACCAGTTCAGGTGACATTGTCGTTTTGCTTCCGTCCAAATTAGCGTTGGCGGTAAAAGCTGAAGCCCATGAAGGTGGGCGGACAGCCCGGATTGTTTCGGGCTTCCCGGAGATTCCCGTGTGGGGCTTGACCGCGGCAGGATCGCTGAATGGGGGCGGGCCGTTAATGCGGTTGGACGTCACCGATGGGACGATCTTCCTGCGCCGCGCAATGCCCCGGCCTTGAACCGCTGTCCGGCGTCAACGCCAGGCACCAATCGCGGTGATCGCCACAAATGCTATCGAGGAGAGGTAACAGAATGAAAACGTGGACCAAGATTTTCTGCAGCAGCTTGCTGGCCGCCGCGGCCTTAGCGCAGCCGGCCGCTGCTCCGATGCCGGCGGCGCCCCTGGCCCCGCTGATGTGGATGGCCCAAGGAATGGGCGGCAGCTATCTGGGCGTGGGTGTCCAGGACGTGGATGGAGACCGGGCCAAGGCGCTGAACCTGCGTGAAGTACGCGGCGTTGAGCTGACGCGCGTCGATGAGGAAGCCCCGGCGGGCAAGGCCGGCCTGAAGGCGGGCGATGTCGTGATGGAGTACAACGGCCAACGCGTGGAAGGCCTGGAACAGTTTATGCGCTACGTCCGGGAAACGCCCGCGGGCCGCGAAGTCAAGCTGCTGATCAGCCGTGGTGGGCAGACGCAGACGGTGGCCGTCACCACCGCCAAGCGCAAGCCAATGGTCGCGCGCAGCGAGGATGGCTCCATGCGTATCGAGATTCCACGGATGGAGATGCCGCCGATGCCGCCCATGCCCGC
>JBIKMK010000143.1:0-8428 GCA_044359315.1 Bryobacteraceae bacterium
GCAGAACCCGGCGGCGCGGCCGAATATCAGCCAGTTGATGCTTTCTGATCCAGACAACCTGCTGATTCGCGATGGCTATCAGTTGCCCGAGAACCTGTCCGGCAAGATCCTGATTTCGGCTGATTCGCAGAACATGTTCGCCATTTCTGAATCTGGCTTTTTGACGATTCCGATCGGCCAGGTGGCGCAGCAGCCGATTGCCACGCTGGCGCAATCGTCGGTGCTGCTGGCGAATGATCAATGTGGGGTGTTTTCCAACCTCCGGACCACGCGGGTGTCACTGCGCAATGACGGACGCGGGACACTGGGCGCAACTTCGGCGCAACTGCTGACGGCCACCGGCGGCCCGGCGGGACTAGGCGGGGCAGGTGGCCCGGGCGGCGGTATCGCCATCCCGGTTCCTGGCGGCGGCGTCATCACCCTTCCGATTGGCGGCTTGCCGGGCCTCCCGGCGAATGTCCCGCCAGCGACAGCCCCCGCCAACGCGACGGCCCCCAGCATTCGGACCATTCCTTCGGCCACGGGCATCGATTTCGAGTTCACCTTTAACAACGCCAACCGCAATGCGGTGGGCACGGTGAACCCATTCCATGACTATTTGGTGCAATCAAACAACGCGATCAATATTCCAGCCCGGATCCGCGTGTTTCAGAACAATCGGGATTCTGATGCGCGAGGTGAAGTGGTGCCGGTGCCCGTGGGCATCTCCGCCAATGAGGCGCTGACGGACTTGGTCTATGATGCCCAACGCCAGCGGGTCTACTTGGCCAACTCCGGCTTGAACCGCATTGAGACCTATGACGTCCGCACACGCCGGCTGCTGACTCCGTTGAAGGTGGGGCAACTGCCCCGTTCGATGGCGCTCTCGCTGGACGGGTCGTTGCTGTATGTGGCGAACTCGGGAGGCGAGTCGCTGACGGTGGTGGACCTGGATCAACGGGTGGTGACTGGCAAGATCAAGTTTCCGCCCATCCCCTTGAACGCCAACGTCGCCCTCGCCACGCCGCGAGTGATTGCGCCGTCGCAGAGCGGCCCGCTGGTATTGGTGAGCACGGGCAGCGGCACGGCCGCGACGTTGTGGAAGATCATCGGCAATGAGATGGTGCCCCGGCGGCTGGAGCCGGAAATTTTTGGAACGGCCACCACTATCCCGGCACCCTACACGATGACCGCGACGCCGAATGGCGAATTTATCCTGTTGTTTTCCGGCAATGGGTTTGCCTATCTTTACAGTGCGCTCGATGACCGCTTCGTGCAGGCGCGCCAGATTTTCACCGGTCAGCAGATGACTGGCTACTACGGAGCGGTGACGGCGGGACCGCGGGGCAACTACTATGTCGTCAACGGGACGACTCTGAATTCGGCGCTGAGCCCGGTCTCGACGGCCCAGGCGGTGGCGGGCGGAGTGACGGGCAACCTCCCGGTGGCCGCCACGGTACCGGTGGGGGCCACCACCTACGCGCGCTTTACGCAGCCCTTCCGGACCGCCGCCAACCAGGCGCTGTCAGACCCAGGAACAGTGGAGTTGGTGGACGTGCAAACCGGAATCGCCACCCGGCGATCACTGGCCCTGGAAGGGCCCACCACGCAAGCCGTGGGCAACCAGCGGGTGGTGGTGGACGGCCGGATGATGGCGCTGGATGCAACCGGCGCCAATGCCTACATCATCACCACCAGCGGTCTCAGCATCGTCCCGCTGGAGACCCCGGCGGCGACGGACCGGCCCCTGCCCAACAACAACGGCACCGTGTCGCTGGCCAGCTACCTGCCGTCCTTTGCGCCCGGCGGCCTGATCTCGATTTTTGGTCGCAACCTGGGCCAGGATGCCAGCGCCGAACCGCCCTACCCCACGACGCTGGGTGGTACCTGCGTCACGTTGAACAATACGCCCATCCCGCTTTTGATGACCTCCGCCGGACAAATCAACGCCCGGATTCCGGAGACCATCACGGTGGGGGCTACGACGGTGCCGCAGACACTGGTGGTGAGATCGCTGGATCGCCGTTCTTCCAGCACCGCCCAGACGATCCGGATCAGCCGGCTGGCCCCGGCGCTTTTTGTCGACAGTGCGACCGGCCGCGCGGCCGCTTATGACGGGGAAACGGGCGAGCGGATTTCGCCGGACAACCCCACCACACGAGACCGCTATGTCACCATCTACGGCATTGGCTTCGGGCTGAACTTCAAAAGGAGCGGGTCCACCACTTTGACGGAGCTGGCCGACAAGGTGGAAGTGTTCATCGGCGACCCCAGGGTGGACCAAGCGGAGATGGATGTCCGCTGGGCGGGCCTGGTGCCGGGTTTGGTGGGCATCTACCAGGTGAACTTCTACGTCCCGTGGTACCGCTTGCGGGGCGAACAGATTCTGGTGGTGAAGGTGGCGGGCGTCGAAAGCCAACGAACGGGTCCCGTAGTACCCAAAATCGACGTGGACTAGGGAGTCCGGCGGAGAAGCCGGTTCACAGACGGTCGCGCGAGGCAATCCGATCTTCTTTTGTACACGTCTTCGACTGTATAATTGGCCTATACTAGCCGATTAGAAAGTTTGTCTCTATGCGTTCTACCAAGTTGATACTTCTGCTCGCTCTGGCCCTGCTGGGTGCGGCCTGTAATCGTGATCCGAAGGTGCAACGGCAAAAGCACCTGGAAAATGGCAACCGTTATTTTAACAACGGCAAGTTCAAGGAAGCGTCGATCATGTACCGGCGCGCCTTGCAGCAGGATCAACGGTTTGGCGAGGCCTATTACCGCTTGGGCCTGTCCGAGCTGAAGTTAGGGCGACCGGTTGAATCCCTCCGCGCCCTGCAGCGCGCGGTAGAACTGGACCCCAACAATCAGGACGCCCCGGCCAAGCTGGCGGAGCTATTCCTGGCCTTTTATTCAGCCAATCCCAAGCATCCTCAGGAGTACCTAAAGGAAATTGAGGACAACACCAACAAGATCCTCACCCGGAACCCCAAATCCTACGATGGTTTGCGGCTGCGCGGCTACCTGAATCTGACCAAGCGCAACATTGAGGCGGCCACCGCGGATTTCCGTGCGGCCAACGACATCAAACCCGGTCAGCCGGATCTGGTGCTGGTGCTCTGCCAGAGCCTGCTGGCGAGCCAGAAGGGCGAAGAAGCCGAGAAGCTGGCCCGGGCCACCTTGGAGAAAGAAAGGGCCTACGCACCGCTCTATGACCTGCTGTATGGCACCTATATCCAGACCAAGCGGTTGGACGAAGCGGAGGCCATTCTCAAGCTGAAATCGGGCAACAACCCGCGCGTCCCCATGTACATCTTGCAGTTGGCGGCCCATTACCTGGCCGCGCAGAAGATGCCGGAGATGCAGGCGCAGCTGGACCGGATCACGTCGAATCAGAAGGATTTTCCGAGTGCGCGGGCGATGGTGGGCGATTTCTACTTCCGCGCCCGGTCGCTGGATAAAGCCATTGAGCAGTACTCACTGGGGTTGAAGGAATCCAAGAAGGACGACGAGAAGCTGGTTTTCCAGAAGCGGCAGGTGGAAGTACTGGTGGCCCAAGGCAAGATTCCGGAAGCCAACAAGGTCGTGTCGGAAATCCTGCAGGCCAACCCCAAGGATGACGACGGCATTGCGATGCGCGGTGCACTGGCCTTGCGGTCCGGCACCAAGGAAACGGTACAAGCCGCCATCAACGACCTCCAGTCGGTGGTTTCGCGGACCCCCAACAATCCGGTGCTTCGCTTCAACTACGCCCGGGCCTTGATCGCCAAGGGTGAACTGGATCAAGCCAAGGTTCAGCTGCTGGAGGCGGTGAAGCTGCGTCCGGACTTTGTGCCGGCCCGCCTGGCGCTGGCGCAGGTCTACGTCACCAAGGGCGACTTCCCGAACGCCCAGCAGATGGCGAACGAGATCCTGCAGTACGATCCGAATAACCAACCGGCCAAGCTGTTACGATCGAGCGCGATGATCGGCCTGCGCCAGTACGTCGAGGCGCGCCAGGAACTGAAGGGCATCCTGGAGGCCAATCCGCAGTTGACCGACGCCCAGTTCCAGTTGGGCATGGTGAACTTTAGTGAAGGCAAGTTTAAGGAAGCCGAAGGAGTCTTCCGCCGTCTCTACGAGAGCAATCCCCGCGACCCGCGCGGTTTGCTGGGCACCATTGAAGCATTGGCCCGCCAGAACCAGTACCCCGAGGCGATCAAGATGATCACCGCTGAACTGGAAAAGAGCCCGGACCGGAGTGATCTCCGGCTGGCCCTGGCCAACACTGCCTTCAATGTCAAGAATTTCGACTTGGCCATCCAGGAACTGCAGAAGGTGATGCAGAAGGAGCCCAAGAACACCAACCTGATGCTCCGGCTGGGCGAGTGCTACCGGCAGAAGGGCAACATGGAGCAAGCGATCGCCATCGTCCAGAAGGCCCAGGCGACGGCACCGAATGACCCGGTCTCAACGCTGCAATTGGCGCTGCTCTATGACACCACCGGCTCGTCGGAACGGTCCAAGCCGCATTATGAAAAGGTACTTTCGGTGGAGCCGGATAATCCGCTGGCGCTCAACAACTTGGCCTACATTATGGCCGAACAGGGCGTCAATCTCGATCAGGCGCTGACGATGGTCCAGAAGGCCAAGCAGAAGCTGCCGACCAACCCGGAAATCTCCGACACGATGGGTTGGATCTACATCAAGAAGAACTTGAGCGACAACGCCATCTCGATTCTGCGCGAGCTGACCACAAAGTACCCGGACCGGGCGGTGTATCAATACCACTTGGGCATGGCATATTTCCAGAAGGGCGATAAGCCCCAGGCGAAAAAGATCCTGCAGGGCGCGCTGACCAAGAAACCGGATAAGAGCGAAGAAGCCAAGATCAAGGAATTGATCGCCAAGTGCGGCTAGAAGGCGTACCTTCGCGTGCGTGATCTTGTTCCAAATGCCTTAGGCTAAAGAAGTGCGGCATACGATTGGTTTGGTAGCGCTCTGCGCCTGTGCGCAGACGGTGGTTTTCGAAAAGCAGGCCCCGGTGCAATCCGGGGCCATTTCTTTGCCCGGTCTCCGGGCGGGTCAGGCTTACTCCCTGCTGGTTTCTTTGGACCAGCCCGATGCCTTGGGCGCGGCGCGGCTGACGGCGCGGCTGGAAGGCACCGGGGCGAAGACGCTCCACCGGGGCGATGGTGACTTCCAGATTAGCTTCGCGGCCTCGGGTCAACCCAAGCTGAGCGTTACGCTCGAGGGACAGCCCACCCGGCGCACGCGCTATTCGGTGCGGGTGACCTCGCTGCCGGGTGAAGCGGCACAGGTGGAGCGGGAGCCCAACAACAGCTGGCAGCAGGCCAACCTGATCCGCCTGGGCGACCTGATTTCCGCCACCGCTGACGACACCCCGTATGTGCCGCTGGCCGGCACCCCACGTTCTTTGGGCCAGGAAGGCGTCGACTGGTACCGGATCGATTTTGCGGGCGGGCCGCCGAAGCTGGTGTTCTTCCAGCTGGAGCTGATCGAGCGCGACAACATCCCTGTGGATGTTTCGGTTTGGCGGGTGGTAAACGGCAAAGAAGTGCCCTATAGCGAAGGCGAAGACCCCGTCGCACTCCCGCACGAGGTGCAGGCACTGCCCGGCAACAAGTTCACGACTCGTATTCTGAAGGACCCAGGTGCCTATTATGTCCGGGTGGCCGCCAATCACCCGGCCTATCAGCTGCGAACCCGGGTCTACGATCCTCCGGCGTATACCCAACCGGAGCAGGCCGTCCGGACCGCCCTCGACTTCCTGCTCGGGGCGGGTGATTCCTGGCATGCCAATACGCCCCGGCGCGGCGGGGTGTGGGACCGGGTGGCCAACGTCCATCAGGAGACCTCGCTTTGCGTCGCCTGCCATCCGACGCACTTTACCCAACGGGCGGCGCTCTATGCAGCCCGCAATGGCTATCCCATCCACCAGCGGCATCAACTGGATTTTCTAGCCGAGCGCTTCTATAACAATCCGCGGCCGCTGTTCGGATTTGAGCAACCGCAACCGGGCCGGGAAGCCGGGGCCGTGTGGGCGCGCGTCATCTCGGCCCCGGCCAACGTGCTGGGCCGGATGTCGCACTTGCTCGAACTTTATGAGAAGCAGGTGAGTGGCGTCCGCCGTGAGCCGTATCACGCCAGCATTCGCGAGTTTCTGCATCTTTACTACAACGGCCGCACCAAGCTTCCGCCGGATGAGACCAACGGCAATCTGCCGCTGGTGAGCGCCTACGAGGTGGCCTGGTACGCCTGGGAAGTGACGCACGACGCGGCCATCGAGCCGCTGATTGTGCAGGACACGGGCGTCAAGAACATCATTGATCTCTGTTACCAGACGCAGGCCTTGGCGGCGATTGACCCGCGGAAGCACGCGGCCAAGATCAAGGCGAATGCCGACAGACTGCTGGGTCTCCAGCGGGAGTCCGGCCAGTGGTCAATGAAGTTCAGCCCGGAAGAGAAGGAAGTGGAGTTCCAGACCGGCCACGTGCTGTGGGCGCTCCACGCCGCCGGAATCCCGCGTGAGCACCCGCAAGTGGCCAAAGGCTTGAGCTACCTGCTGGCCCGTCAACAACCTTGGGGCGGCTGGCTGGACCCGTTGCAGAGCTTTGAAAACTTCCGCACCCCATTCCGGGAGACGCAGATGGCCGTGCTCGCACTGAGCGCCTATTTCCCTGGCCCGGGCAAGCAGCAGCCCGATGCCGCCAAGCCGTTTGACCTGTCCGCCGCCATTGCCCGCCTGGGCGCGGCCAGCAAGATCGACCAGCGGCAGGCGGCGTGGGAGATTCGGCTGGCGTATTCGCGCAATCCACAACTGCCCGCCGCGCCGATCTTGAAGGCGCTGGCCGGCACCGAGCGTGAAAAGTGGGGGGCGACGCGCGTGTTCGCCACGCATTTCTCCGCCCTGGCACAACGCCCGGAGTTCGCCGATGCCCTGATCCGCCTCGCCCAGGACCCGGCGCCGGTGATCCGCATGCAGGCGATCAAGGGGCTGTGGCAGTTCTGGTTCTGGACGCCCTCGGCGGAGGTGAAGGGACGCATCGAGGACGCGGTGCTGGCGGGCCTGAAGGCGCCGCAACACCCTTGGGTGGAGACCAATTTGCGTGAGGCGATTTACAACATCGCCGACGAGAACATCCGGTACCTCTACAACAACTGGGTGCCGTCACTCTCGAGCACAACCGACCAGGAGCGCGTCATCAGGGGACGGTTGGCGATTGAGGCGCGGCAGGCGGAGAAGTTCGCCACGTTCCTCGAAAAGGAGAGCGATGGCAATCGCAAGCGGCTGCTGACCGCGCTGACCGAGTTCCCGCTGCGCCGCGCAGACATTTACGACGAACGGGCGGACCATTCCGCCGCGGCACCGTTTGTCTACAATCGCATCGGCAACGATATCGAGCAGACCGTGTTCTTTGGCGAAAGTGCCACGCGCTTCAGCCGGGCGTTGTTGCCGCTGATGGATTCGCCCGATCCGGAGATGAAGCGGTTAACGCAGGGAGCGGCCCAGATGGTTCGCGATGCCAATTTCAGTGGTCCCGCGAAGATCTCGGGCGCACCGGGTCCGGAGCGGGCGCAAGTGTTGGCCAAGCTGCCCCCACCGCCCGAACGCCCGAAATCGGCCACCGTGGCGGGAGCCAAGCCGGTTTTCCGCGGCGACCGGCCGGATGAATCCTACTTCCGGGGCTACGTGCAGCCCATTCTCGAATCACGAGGCAAGGACGGCTACGCGTGCGTGCATTGCCACGCCACCCACACGATTTTCAACGGGACTCCGGCGACGGCCATGAACGTGGTCGATCTCGAAAACCCCGAGAACAGCCTGATCCTACGCAAGCCCACCTCGTCGGCCGAAGAGGAAGGTACGCTGGCGGTTCAGAGCGGTGGGGCGAAAGTCTCGCACGGCGGCGGCGTCCGCTGGGAGAAAGGGAGCCCGGAATACAACGCTATCCTGAATTGGATCCGAGGGGCCAAGCCATAGGCCCGGCCCGGCACACAAGATGAAATCACCACACTTTCCCTACGTCGCACCCATGGTGCTGCTGCTCGCCTTTCTGCCGCTGCGCGGCCAGATCGGGCCGCTTGAGTATCCGCTGCAAGTGCTCGTGCTATCGGCCTTCCTCTGGTGGGCCTCGCGCGATGTCATCAGCTTCAAGACCACGCACCTCTGGGCGAGCATCGCCATCGGCGCGGCGACGTTCTTCTTGTGGATCGCGCCCGACGTACTGGTGCCGGGCTGGCGCGCGCACTGGCTGTTCTCGAACGCCTACGTCGGCCAACCGGGATCGACGGTGGCGCCGGAATGGCGGGGCGATTATCTGGTGCTGATCTCGCGCACCCTGAAAGCCACCGTGCTGGTGGCGATCATTGAAGAGTTGTTCTGGCGCAACTGGATGATGCGCTGGCTGATCAAGCCGGACTTTCTATCGGTACCGCTGGGCACCTACGGCGCACAAGC
>JBIKMK010000144.1:0-8419 GCA_044359315.1 Bryobacteraceae bacterium
GCGTCCGCGCCATCACCGCCGCGCACACCGAGTTCGATGTGGTGGCTGAATGCGACTCGGTCATCGCTTTGCGCGATTTGGCCAGCCGCGGGCGGCCCGCTTTGGTGCTGATCGACAAAGCCATGGGACTCGATTCCCTGCCCTCCTGGTTGCACGAGTGTGGCCCGGCGGCCACGGTGGTCTGGGGTAGCGCCATCAGCGAACCGGAAGCCGTGCGTCTGCTGAAGGCTGGCGTGCAAGGCATTCTGCGGAAGACAGCCTCACCCGACACGCTGCTGGCCTGTCTGCGAGCCGTGGTGGAGGGCCATAGCTGGATGGAAGAATCGGTCTTCCGCGCCGGCACCTTGAACGACCGGGCCCGCCGCAGCGGCTTGACCACGCGGGAACGCCAAGTGATGGAACTGGTGGAAGTAGGACTGAAGAACCGCGACATCGCCTCGCAACTGGGCATCCGCCCGGGAACGGTGAAGATCCACCTGAAGCACATCTTTGAGAAGACCGGTGTACGCGGACGCTATGGCCTGGCACTGAGCGGTTTGAAAGACCGCGGCGTGCTGGAGATCGCCACCACCTCCGCGGGAAGATAAGCGTCACGATCAGTGACCCAGGCGTTTGAAGTCACTGATATCCTAAGGGGGTGCCCGTCAAACGCCGTTGGTTTCTGGCTGTCGTGCTGGCTTGGCTCACCCTGCCGGCTCAGGCGCAGCCAGTACTCGAAGTACTCCAGCAGGAGCTGGATCGTAACTTCTCCGTCCTGAAGGCCAAGGCCGATCCGCCGCCCTACTTCATCTCCTACGCCGTTACCGAGATCCAGACGGAAGCGGCTGTCGCCTCCTTTGGGGCACTGCAAAACACGGGCGGCGGCATCAACCGCTTTCTCGATGTCTCCGTGCGGGTGGGCTCCCCCAAGCTGGACAACTACCACGTGATCCGGGGCGACCGGCCCCGATTTGCCGGGGCCATTGGCGTCCCGGTGGATAGTTCCAACACCGGCCTCCGGCGCCGGGCCTGGGCGGAAACCGACCGGGTCTATCGCAACTCCGTGCAGCGCCTGATCAGCATCAAGACCGCGCAGGAGAACAACGTTAAGGAGACTTCCACCGCCAACGACTTCTCGGCGGAGACGCCGGAGAAGGGTGCCGCGTTGCCGCCAACGCTCAAGATCGACCGCGCGGCCTGGGAGGCCCGGGTCCGGAAATGGTCGGCGCTGTTCAGCGGCAAGACCGGTGTACTGGCTTCGCAAGTCTCCATTTCCGCGCAGCGCGAAGTAAAGTACTTCGTCTCGACGGAAGGTACGCGGATCGAGCATGGCCGCATCTATGCACGCATCGTGATCTCGGCCCAGGGCAAGGCCGCCGATGGCATGGACCTGGCGACGAGCGAGAGCTTTGAGGCGGCCGACGTCAACCGGCTACCGGGCTTGGGGGGCGACGAAAAGCCCGTGCTGGCCGCGATCGAGAAGGTGCAGAAGGATCTCGACGGCCTCTTGCACGCCCCGCTGGTGGAGCCCTACGTCGGTCCGGCCATTCTTTCCGGACGCGCGGCCGGGGTGTTCTTCCACGAGATCTTCGGCCACCGGATCGAAGGGCACCGCCAGAAGGACGAAACCGAAGGTCAGACGTTCTCCAAGGGCGTCAATACCAAGGTGCTGCCCGAGTTTCTCTCGGTCAGCTTTGATGCGACGCGCAAGCAGATCGGCACCACGGACTTAAATGGCTGGTACGACTTTGACGACGAGGGAGTCAAGGCTGGAAAAGTGAAGCTGGTCGATCAGGGTGTACTGAAGACGTTTCTTCTCTCCCGGTCTCCAGTGGATGGCTTTGCCCACTCCAATGGCCACGGCCGCAAACAACCTGGGGCCGAAGTGGTTTCACGGCAGTCGAATCTGATTGTCGAATCCGGCAAACAGGTGGCGTTTGCGGAACTGCGCAAGCTGCTGATTGATGAAGCCAAGCGCCAGAACAAACCCTACGGGCTCTATTTCGAGAGCGTCACCGGCGGCTTCACCACCACCGGGCGGCGCGGGCTGCAGGCCTTCACGGTAATCCCGCTGGTGGTCTACCGCGTGTGGGCCGATGGCCGCCCGGATGAGTTGGTGCGCGGCGCGGACATTGTCGGCACGCCGCTGGCCAGCTTTGCCAAGATCCTGGCCACGGGTGACAAGACGGAAATCTTCAATGGCTACTGCGGAGCGGAGTCCGGGTCCGTGCCGGTGTCGGCCGCCTCGCCCGCGTTGTTGGTTTCCGAGATCGAGATCCAGAAAAAAGACCGCGCCCAGGACCGGCCACCGCTGCTATCCCGGCCAGACCCCGAACCCGAAGCTCCGAAACGTGAAGGCCGCGGGAGCGTGCGCCCATGAACTTGCCGTTGAATTTCTGGAAGCTTTCACGCCGCCAGTGGCTGGCATTGCTGAGTGGCACAGTGGCCGCCGAGAGGGCCAGTCTGGCTCAAAACGTTCCGGCCACGGGCCAACCGCCGGGTGCCGCCCCACCGCTGCTGTTGCGGACCATGCTGGACGAACTGGGCCGGGTGCGGCAGCTGCGGCTCGTCAGCCGGGACCAGGTCTATTTCGTCGAATACGCCTTGGACGATGCGGACAGCTACACGGTCAGTGCCACGCTCGGCGGCTTGTTGGGCGAACGGCGCAACCGTTTCCGGCTGCCCCGTGTGACGCTGCGACTGGGTGGGCCGGAATTCGACAACGGCAACTACGTCCTGTCTGACTACTACTTCGGCTCCCGCTTCGACCCGGAGCAGTTCCCTCTTGATGACGACTACAACGCCCTGCGGCAAGGTTGGTGGCTGGCCACTGACCGGGCCTTCAAAGGAGCGCTTGAAGCCATCGGCCGCAAGCGGGCCGCGCTCCAAAACGTCACTCAGAACGAGAAGCTGCCGGATTTTTCCACCGCTCCGCCACAGCGGCTGTTTGAGCAGCCCCGGCGGATCAAGGTGGATGAGGCCACCTGGCGCAACCGGGTGGTGTCGTTGTCCGGCATCTTCAAGCGCTATCCGGAAGCCCTGGAATCGACCGTTGATTTTGATTTCACGCAGTCCACCGCCTATCTCTTGAATACGGAAGGCACCGCGGTGATCACGGCCGACAACCTGGCCTACGCGCGTGTCCGCGCCAGCGGCCAGGCACCGGACGGCATGCGAGTCCGCGACCACGCCGTCATCCCGGCGCAGGACCCGGCCCAACTGCCGGCGGACCTGGACCTGCAGCGAGCCGTCACCAGTGTGGCGGAAAACATCAAGGCGCTCACCGCCGCTCCGCTGGGGGCCAACTACACCGGGCCGGTGATGTTTGAAGGCACCGCGGCGGCGCAACTATTTGCGGAGCTGCTCAGCGCCGCCCTGCCGGCCCTACGCAAGCCAGTGGGCGAACCCGGCCGGCCGGTGCCCTTTCAGTCCAGCCCGTTTGAAGGCAAGATCGGGTCGCGCGTGCTGCCCACGTCGTTCACGGTGGCCGATGATCCCACGCAGAAGGTATGGCGTGGGCGGCCCCTGCTGGGCACTTATGCCATCGATTCAGAAGGCGTGGCGGCCCAGGCCGTCACCGTGATCGAAAAGGGTGTCCTCAAATCGATTTTGTCCACGCGGCAACCAGCCCGAGATTCGGCTGCGTCCAACGGGCACGCCCGGCTGCCGGGTGCCTTTGGAGCCAAGACCGCGGCCATCAGCAATCTGTTTGTGAAGTGTGCGGAGCCGGTGCCTGCCGCGGAGCTGAAAACTCAGTTGCTGAAGCAGGTGGCCGACCGGGGCAAACCCTATGGCGTCATCGTACGCAAGATGGACTTCCCCTCGTCGGCCTCCATTGCCGAAGTGAGGCGTCTGGCGGCTGGCAGTAGTGACCGGCCCGTCAGCCTTCCGCTGCTGGCCTATCGGGTCTACCCGGACGGCCGGGAGGAACTGGTGCGGGGCCTGCGCTTTCGCGGCCTGGGAGTGCGGACGTTGAAGGAGATCCTGTCTGCTTCCGATACCGAGACGGCTTTTGACTTCTTGGGCAACGGCGCGCCCTTCTCCTTGATGGGAGCGGGAGGATTTGTGTACCTCAGCACCGTCGTGGCTCCGTCGGTGTTGTTTGAGGAACTGGAGATGGAAGTGGCCACTGATGACCTGCCGCGGCTGCCGGTGGTGCCGCCGCCGCCCACGGCCTAAAAGCCCCGCCGCCCCGCCATGCGCCTGATCAGCCGCGCCATCTTCCGCGAAATTGCCACCGGCGCGGTGCTGGGCGTCACGCTGTTCTCGTTCATCTTCTTCCTCCAGCGGCTGGGCGGGGAGCGCGGCATCTTTTCCCTGCTGGTGCGCAGCGCGGCGCCACCGCAAACTGTGGCCTACCTGGTGGCGCTAGGCTTGCCGGCGACACTGCCCTTCACGGTCCCCGTGGGGGTGCTGGTGGGCATCCTGATCGGCCTCAGCCGGATGTCCAGCGACAACGAGATCACTGCTCTGCGTGCCGCTGGCGTCCCCGCCCGCACCGTGCTGCGGCCGGTGCTGACCCTGGCGGTGCTGGGCATGCTGGCAGCCTTTGCGGCCAGCCTGTGGCTGACACCCTGGTCCATCCGCGAGACCCTCCGCATCTCGAACGAACTGGCGGCCACACAGCTGACCGCCGAGATCCAGCCGCGCGTTTTTGAGGAGTCGTTCCCCAATACGATCCTCTATGTCGGTGATGTCATCTCCGGCCCCGTCACCCGGTGGCGCAAGATTTTCATGGCCGACCTACGGCCACCGGACCAGCGCCGCAGCAGTGCGCGTGAATCCGGCGAAGCCCCACCCATCACCATTGCCGAACAGGCGGTGGCCATGCCGGACCCGGCCCGCAATCGCATCCAGCTTTCGATGCAGAACGGCTACTCACACGAAGCCGGCAAGAAGCCCGATGAAGATTACAACTCCTCGTTCCCGCGTGGCGAGCAGGCGTTGGAGGCCCAGAAGCCGAATGAGGTGAAGGTGAGCCGCTACATAGAGCAGGACACCATCCCGCTCTACAAGCTGATCCAGAAGCTTCCTCCCCGCGACGCCATTGATGCGCAGCTGGAGCTCCACCAGCGGCTGGCGTTGCCGCCGGGCTGTCTGCTGCTGGCACTGGTGGGCATCCCGCTGGGGGTGTCGTCGCGCAAAGCAGGCAAGTCCTCGGCGTTTGTGTTGACGGTGCTGCTGGCGTTAATCTATTACATGGGCCAGTTGCCGCTGGTCGGGATGGCGCGACAAGGTCTGCTGCCACCGGCGCTGGCGTCGTGGACACCCAACATCTTGTTCGCCCTCGCCGGTGCCATACTGCTGGTTCGCCTGGAACGCCCAGGGGACTTTGACCTGCTGGGCTGGGTCCGCCAGCGCGCCGAAACTGTCTTCCAGCAGTTTGACCGGCTGCCCGAAACACCGCTGCGCCTGCTGCCACGCCGCTTCTTTTTGCTGCCCCAATTGATTGACACCTACGTGTTGTCGGGGTTCCTGTTCTACTTCGCCTTGATGCTGGTCAGTTTTGTGATGCTGTTTGAGGTCTACACCTTCTTTGAGCTGCTCAGCGACATCGTCCGCAACAAAGTGCCCATGGCGCGGCTGCTGATCTACATGCTGAACCTGGCGCCCAAGCTGATCTACGAGATGACGCCCCTGGCCGTGCTGGCGGGCGTACTGGCCACCTTTGGCATTCTGACCAAGAACAATGAAGTGATCGCCTTTAAGGCGTGCGGCGTCAGCACCTACCGGCTGGCGATGCCGGTTTTGCTGGCCGCCGCTGGACTGTCGGCGCTGATCTTTACGTTTGACCACTACTACGTTCCGGAAGCCAATAAGCGCCAGGATGCCATCCGCAACGAGATCAAGGGCCGCCCGGTGCGGACCTACCAGCGCCCGGACCGCCGCTGGGTGTTTGGCCGCGGGTCGCGCATCTACTACTACCGGTACTTTGAGCAGACCGACAACGTCATGCTGGGCGTCAGTATCTACGATCTCGATCCCAACACTTTCCACCTGCGCCGCCTGGTGAACGCGGAGCGTGCCCGCTGGGAGCCCACGCTGAACACCTGGGTCTTCCAGAACGGCCAGATGCGGCGCATCGAGGGCATCAAGGTTTTGGAGTACAAGGACTTCACTGGCGAGACCGCCACCTTCCCGGAATTTGACGAACCACCCAGCTACTTCCGCCAGGAAGTGAAGCTCTCCCAACAGATGAATTTCCAGGAACTCGACCACTACATCGGTGAACTACGCCAAGCGGGCCTGGACACCATCAAGCTGCAGGTCCAGTGGCAGAGCAAGTTCGCCGTCCCGCTGTTCGCCTTGATCATGGCCGTTCTGGCCACGCCGTTCGCCTTTATGGCTGGCCGCCGGGGCACGATGACGGGAGTGGGAGTCAGCCTGGCCGTGGCCATCGCCTACCTGTCGGTGAGCAAACTGTTTGAGCAGATCGGCTACTTAAACCAATTGCCGCCGGAGGTGGCCGCCTGGTCGCCAGATGCGATCTTTGCGTTGGCCGGGCTTTACCTGATCGCCCGCATGCAGACCTAGCAGTTAAGCGGGCTCCGCCGGCAACTTGGGTGTTTCCTTGGCCGTGCCCAGAATGATGGTGGTCCGCGTGCGGGCTACGCCCATGCGGGTCTTCAAATCCTCGCTTAGCAATTGGTCCAACTGCTTCAGGCTGGCGCAGCGGACCTTCAGCAGATAGTCATCTTCGCCCGCCACATGATGGCATTCCAGAATCGAACTGTGGCCACGCACGGCCGCCAGAAACGCCGCCCGTTGTGATTGGCTTTCCAGCGTGACAAACACAAAGGCCAACACCGGAAAGCCGGCCGCTGGCGGGTCAGCCAGCGCGGCAAACCCTTGGATCACGCCGCGTTCTTGCAGCCGATGGACACGCTCCGCCGCGGCTGGTGCCGACAACTCCAGCAGTTCGCCAAGTTCGGCCCAGGTCATTCGCCCGCGCTCCATCAGCGCGTTGAGAGCTTTCCGATCAGTAGCATCCATACCTCCATTAGAGCCCCAGAGTGTCGTCAGGGTTAGAGACGCCGGCCACCTGCCGCCACTGTAGGTTCAGTAGCAGCGGCGTTGGATCTGCGCTGGGCCCGGATCAGAACTTGAACCGCAGCGCCATCTGCATCGTGCGCGGACCACCAATCGTGGAGGTGATTACGCCCATGGTGCCAAACCCGGCCGCCGGTAGCGAGGCGTTGGGATTAGTGAAGACCGCCTGATTGAAGGCATTGAATGCCTCCCAGCGCATCTCCATCGTGTAGCGTTCCGCGAACCGTGTCGTCTTGGCCAGCGCAAAGTCGAACTGGCGTTGCGACGGGCCGCGCAAGATGTTGCGGCCGGTGTTTCCCCAGCGGTCTTCCGAGTTCATGAAGGCCGTGGGGTCATAATACTGATCGATGCGGCTCTGCACGCTGCCGTCCTTGCGCGCGCTATCGATGGTACGGCCCGGTGCCATGTCCACCCGGACACGAGCCACCTGGGCCCAATAGGCGTTGGCCGTGGCGGCGCCGACGATGGAGAACGGCGTGCCGCTCTGCAACGTCGCCATCCCGTTCAGCGACCATCCGCCCAGCACCCACTTGGACACTGGATTGGACTTGAACGGCGTGGCGAACTCGTAGATGTAGGCCACGGTCACACGGTGCGTACGGTCGAAGTCGGCCGGCCCCTTGTTGTTGGCCATGTTGCGGGCATTGTGCTCCACCGTGCCGCCATCGGAAGAGATGTTGTCGAGCGTCTTGGCCCAAGTATAGGCGGCGTTCATCAGCAAACGGTGCTGGAAGCGGCGGCGGTAGTTGAACTGGAGCCCATGATAGGTGGAGGCACCCCAGTTGGAGCGGACGCGGTAACCGCTTTGGCGCCCGAGACCGAGGTACTCAGACGGCACAAAGAAGTCCGGGTTGATCAAGGCTCCGGTGCGCGTCCGGATGTCGGTGAAGCCGTTCACCGGCGTCACCCGAGGATCCACCGCCTGCGCCAGGTTCAGCTTCGCCATCAGGCCGACGCCGCGGGTGCCGACGTAGCGGACATCGAACATGTTGCCGCGCCACGGTTCGAATTGCAGATTGAAGGTCCACTGCTGGACGTAAGGTGTTTTGATGAACGGATCAATGAAGGTGAAGTTCTTGGCGGCAAACGGCTCCGTCGCCGGAAAGGGCGTGCCGTCAAAGCGACGCCAGCTGGCCGCCCCATTGGCATCGCGGGCGATCTGCACTTGCAACGGCACAGTGAATGGATTGATGTTCAGGCGCGGATAAGGGTTCGCCATGTCTACCGGTGCGGGCACGTTCTGGTAGATGAAGAACGGCGAAGACAGCTGCAGGTCGGACTTGAAGGAGCCTGACGGCCGCTCATTGTAGATGCCGTAGCCGCCCCGGATCACCAGCCGGTCGGAGAACCAGGGCTGCCACGCAAAGCCAATGCGCGGCGCAAGGTTGTT
>JBIKMK010000145.1:0-8404 GCA_044359315.1 Bryobacteraceae bacterium
ACCATCTCCATCTATGCGGGCACGACACCTGGCTTCTCGGGTGACAGTGGCCTGGCCACCGCCGCAAGGTTTGTCCTCCCCGCGGGAATGACCACCGATGCCGCCGGCAATCTCTTTATTGCGGACTCATTCAACCAGCGGATCCGCCGGGTCGATGCGGGCAGCAAGATCATCACCACGTTCGCGGGCAACGGCCAGTTCAAGGACGGCGGGGATGGCGGCGCAGCCACCAGCGCCTTCTTGAATTTCCCGTTTGGAGTCGCCGTGGACTCTACCGGCAACGTCTTCATCGCGGACCGGTTCAATAGCCGCATCCGCCGCCGGGACACCACCGGGCGCATCACCACCTTCGCCGGAAACGGCAACCCGGGCGGCACCGGCGACGGCGGCCCCGCCACCAGCGCCACTCTGGGCGACTTCATGACCGACGTGGCCGTCGACAAAGCGAACAACGTCTACGTGGCCGACAGTGGGTTTGACGGCGTGCGCCGCATCACCCCCGCCGGTGTGATCAGCCGCTTCTACACCAGCGCGATTTCGACGCTGGCCTTTGACAATGCCGGTAATGCCTTCCTGGCCGACGCCCGGAACCACCGCATCCTGCGCATTCCCGCCGGTGGCGGGGCGGCGACGGTCTTTGCCGGTGGCACTGGTCCAGGCTTCTCCGGTGACGGCGGCCCCGCCACCGCAGCCAAACTGACCTCTCCGCAGGGCCTGGCGATTGATGGCGCGGGCAACGTGTTTATCGCGGACACCTCCAACTTCCGCGTCCGCATGGTGAGCCCCAGCGGAATCATCTCCACCTATGCCGGTAATGGCACGGCGGGTGCCACCGGTGACGGCGGCCCCGCCACGTCCGCAGCCATCCGCGCTTATGGCCTGGCCTTGGACGCCAGAGGGAACCTCTACTTCGGTGCCAACACCAGAACTGAACCCGTGCGCCGCGTGGATACGAATGGCATCATCACCACCATCGCCGGCAACGGCACGGCCGGCTTCTCCGGCGACGGCGCGCCCGCGACGGCGGCCCAGCTCACCACACCGGCCCGTGTCGCCGTGGACGCTGCGGGCAACCTCTATATCTCGGATGCCGGCAACGACCGGATCCGCCGCGTTACGCTGCCGCCCACTCCCGCAGGCAACCCCACGCAGCGGTTGACCATCACCGCCACCACGCTGCCGAACGCCGCGTACAACACGGCCTACTCCACCACCCTGGCGGCGGTGGGCGGCAGCGGCACGCGCACTTGGTCGATTGCCAGCGGCACGCTGCCCACGGGCGTCACCCTGAATCCCACCACCGGACAAATCGCGGGAACGCCCACATCCGTCGGGCCTAATCCGATCACCGTACAGGTGACCGCCAGCGGCGTCTCCGCCCAGGCTCTGCTGACGTTGACCGTCAGCGCACCGGTGGGCTCCTCACTTTCGTTCCCGGCGGCCGTTCCGCCGCAGACCGCCGGAGCAGTCTTCTCCGCCCCGGTCACTGTTCTCGCCACGGGCCCCGGTTCAGTCCCGCTCGCCGGAGCGGTTGTGACACTGGCCATCGGCACCAACCCCATCGGCGGCGTTCTCACTGGAACCCTCAACCGCACCACCAACGCCTCCGGCATCGCCACCTTCAACGATCTGGCCATTGACCTCGGAGCCAACGGCTACACCCTCCGGGCCACTTCGGCGGGCTTCGCCGCTCCGGCGAACTCCAGCATCTTCGATGTGGCCCTGGCCACCGGCGGTATCTCGACTGTCGCCGGCCGCAGCTGGCAGATCAACCCGGCCCCCGGCACTCTGGCCACCACCGTGCCCATCTCGGAAAACCGCGGCCTGGCGCTCGCCCCCAACGGCGACCTCATCATGACCGACACCGCCAACTCCCTGCTCTACCGGATCACTCCGGCCGGGGCGCTGTCGGTGATCGCCGGAACCGGTGCGCTCGGATTTGGCGGTGACGGTGGCCCCGCCCTGGCCGCCAGCGTCATCAGCATTCGTGGACCCGCCGTGGACGCGGCCGGCAACATCTACTTCTCCGACACCAACAACCGCCGCATCCGCCGGATCGCCGCGGCCACTGGCATCATCACCACGATTGCCGGTACCGGAACCCAGGGATTCTCGGGCGACGGTGGCCCGGCCACAGCCGCGCAAGTCAACTTCCCCGCCGGGATCGCGATCGAGAATCTCGCTGGCGGCCAGGTGAACCTCTACTTCGCCGATTCCGGCACCCAGCGCATCCGCAGGATCGATGCGGCGGGCATCATCACCACCATCGCGGGTACGGGCACGGCTGCCTACAACGGGGACAATATCCTGGCCACCGCCGCGCAGGTGGCACCGCGCGACGTCGTGTTCCAGGGTGGGGCACTCTACTTCAGCGACAGCAACAACCACCGCATCCGCAAGGTCACGCTCGGGACGGGTATCATCACCACGGTAGCGGGCACGGGTACCTTCGGCTACAACGGCGACGGCATCGCGGCCACCTCCGCCAACTTGGCCAATCCACAAGCGGTGTCGTTGGATGCTGCAGGCAACCTCTACATCGCCGACACCAGCAACCACCGCGTCCGGCGCGTGGATGCCGTCACGGGCATCATCACCACGATCGCGGGCAATGGCCAGAACGACTTTTCGGGCGACGGCGGCTCCCCGCTGCTGGCCGCCATCGGCTTCCCATCCAGTGTTTGGACCAACGCGACCGGCACGGAGATCTACATCTGGGATGACTCCGCCTCCCGGTTGCGCCTCATCAAGGCCGGTGTCATCAACACCTTCGCCGGCAACGGCCAGTACAAGTTCTCCGGCGACGGCGGCCCGGCCACGCAGGCCCACCTGCGCCAACCCGGCAGCATGACCATTGATTCCGCCGGCAACTGGTTGATCCCGGATTCGGGTGCCCGTGTCCGGAAAGTGACCCCGGCAGGTACGATTGCCACCATCGCCGGGACAGGACGCCGCGCCTTCGCTGGCAACGGCGGCCTCGCGACGCAGGCGTCTCTGAGCACCTTTGTGGACCAAGTCGCGGTTCACCCCACCACCGGCGACATCTACTTGAGCGACACCAACAACCTCCGTATCCGCCGCATTGACAGCTCCGGCAACATCACGGCATTTGCAGGGACGGGTATTGGCGGGTTCAGCGGTGATGGTGGCCCAGCCACGGCGGCCAACTTCTCGTTGCCCCGCGGCATGGTCTTCGACGCCAGTGGGAACCTCTATGTTGCCGACGCCAGCAATCACCGCGTCCGGAAAATCGATCCCGCTGGTATTGTGACTACCATCGCCGGTACGGGCGTCGCCGGCACAGCCGGTGACGGGGGCCCGGCGAGTGCGGCCCAGCTGAATCTTCCCAACCACCTCGCATTTGACACCGCCGGCAACATGTACATTGCCGAGTCGACCAACAATTGCATCCGCCGCATCAACCCCGCTGGTATCATCAGCACTTTCGCGGGACTTTGTGGCGCGGCCAATGGCTTCGCCGGAGACGGCGGTCCGGCCACCGGTGCGCTGTTTGCCAGCCCCGTCGGCGTGGCCACCGACACCGTGGGCAACGTCTATGTAGGCGATACTTTCAACCATCGGGTTCGCCGCATCGATCCAGCCGGCATCATCACCACAATTGCGGGTACCGGCACCGCGGGTTTTGCGGGCGACGGTGGTTCGGCCACTGCCGCCCAGTTCAATGGTCCGCGGCAGCTCTCGGTGGACAACGCCTCTGGCAATCTCTTTGTGGCCGACAGTGTGAACGACCGCATCCGCATGATCAAGCTGCCGTCGAACGCGGGCGTCGCCAGCCGCTTGAGCATCACCACCACCTCGCTGCCCGGGGCGTCGCGTTTTGTGTCTTACAACGCGACGGTTCAAGCCACTGGCGGAACTCTGCCCTACACGTGGAGCGCGACGGTCTCTCCGGCCGCCAGCGCCTTCAGCATCAATCCCGTTACCGGTGTGATCACCGGGGTCCTGCCCCATCTGGCCGGTACCAGCACGTTGAACGTCACCGTTACCGATGCCGGTGGACGGTCGGCGCAGACCACGTTGACCATCGACACCAACTGGGCGGACAGCTTCAACTTTACGGTCCAACCCACCGACACCGTCGCCGGTGCGGCCATTTCCCCGACGGTGCAGGTGCAGTCCGCCTCCATCGCGGGTGCGCAGGTTACTCTGACCGCGCGGGCCCCGGGCAGCGCCACGCCCTCCGCTACCGCCACCGCCATCGCCAATGGCTCCGGCGTGGCCAGCTTCCCGGGCTTCAGCATCAGCGCGCCCTCCTACGGCTACGTCCTGACCGCAGCAGTAGGCCCGGTCAGCTTCAACTCCAACCCCTTCAACGTCACCGTGGGTTTCGGCAGCGTCATGACCGTGGCGGGCAAGAACTGGGCTCCGGTGCTCTCCACCGTCGCCACCAACTTCCCGGCGGGAGGAAGCCGCTTCTCCGTACTGGACGCGGCGGGCAACTTGTATGTCGCGGATCAGGGTAACCACATCATTATCCGGGTGACTCCCTTGGGCGCGGCGAGCGTGGTCGCGGGCGTCTCCGGGACGCTGGGTTTTGCAGGCGATGGCGGTCCGGCCACGAGCGCCCTGTTGAACAACCCGTTAGGGCTGGCACTCGATGGCGCGGCCAATCTGCTGTAC
Source organism: Bryobacteraceae bacterium (assembly GCA_044359315.1). Lineage (GTDB taxonomy): Bacteria > Acidobacteriota > Terriglobia > Bryobacterales > Bryobacteraceae > JAPKYZ01. The sequence goes on from JBIKMK010000145.1 coordinate 4,642, forward strand.
ATTGCAGACCACGACAATGGCCGCATCCGCCGGGTGAATCTGAATACTGGCATCATTACGACCTTTGCGGGATCCGGTACTTTCGGCTCTTCCTCAGGCGACGGCGGCCCTGCCATTGCCGCCTCATTCAATGGTCCATTGGGGCTGGCCCTGAGCGCGGGCGACCTGTATGTGTCAGAGTACTCTGGCCACCGCATAAGACGGATCACGCTGGCCACAACGATCGTCACTACCGTTGCGGGCACTGGCGTTGCCGGATACTCGGGCGACGGCGTGGCGGCAACTACTGTCCGCTTGAACTTCCCGCACGGGATCGCCGTCGATGGCTCCGGCAATCTGGTGATCGCGGATAGCTCCAATAATCGAGTGAGGCTGGTCTCCGGCGGCATTATCAGCACCATCGCTGGCACGGGCTCGTGCGGCTCTGCGGGAGACGGGGCCTCGGCGACGGCGGCGACGCTCTGCACGCCATTTGGTGTGGCCTTTAGGGGTACCGAACTGTTCATCTCGGATGCTTCAAACAACCGGATCCGCAGGGTCTCCGGCGGCATCATCACCACGGCCGCTGGCAACGGCCAGTTCGCAACCGCTTCGGACGGCGTGACGGCTTTGGCCGCCACCTTCGCCTTTGCCCAAGGGATCACGGTCAGCCCGGCGGGGGATCTCTTCGTCCACGACGGCTTTAGCCGCCGTGTCATGAAGGTGGACGCCGCGACGCAACTGGTCACCAATATCCTGGGCAATGGCCAGTTCCGCAATCAGTCTATCGGTGCCGGCCCAGCTACCGATCTCAATTCGCCCTTTGCCATCACGGGCGACACCAGCGGCAACATCTACTTCACGCAGGTTGGAAACTTCAGTGTGCAAAGGCTGTCTCCGGCCGGTGCCGTCACGCCACTGGCCGGCAACACCAGAGCCAACTCCAATTCACCAGACGGCGCGGGCAACTCTGTCGCCGCCCACAACCCGCGAGGGATCGCGGTGGTGGGGACCGATGTCTACTTTACCGAGAGCGGATCCCGCATCCGGAAGGTCGACGGCCTAACCGGTTTCGTCACCACCTATGCCAATGCCAGCAACTTGGCGGGATTCGCGGATGGCCCAGTAGCGACGGCGCGGTTCTCAAGCCCGTATGGCATGGCCTACGATGCGTCCCGGCAGTTATTGTTTGTGGCGGACGCCGCCAACAACCGGATCCGCCAGATCAACATGGCCACCGCCATCGTCACCACGGTCGCGGGCACGGGTTCGGCCAGCTTTAGCGGTGACGACGGGCCGGCCATTGCAGCCACGCTCAACATCCCGCAAGGCGTCACCTACGACCAAAACGGCAATCTCTACATTGCCGACACCAATAACTGCGTCATCCGGATGGTGAACCCCTCGGGCATCATTTCCACGGTCGCGGGAACTCCGGGCAACTGCGCATCCGGCGGCGATGGCGGCCCCGCAACTTTGGGCGCCATCAATCTCCCGTACGGAGTGGCGGTGGATTCCCTTGGCAACCTCTTCATCAGTGAGGGCGGCCACCGCATCCGCCGCGTAGATATACTCGGCCGGATCACCACTCTCAGTAGCCCCTCAGGAGCGGGCTTCTCGGGTGACGGCGGCCCGCTCTCCGCCGCCCGCTTTACGACGCCCCGTGGCATTTACCTCAATTCAGCGGGCACGCTCTACATCGCCGACTCACAAAACAACCGCGTCCGCGCCGCCTTCGGCATCGGCATCATGGCCGGTGCTGGTCGGCTGACGCTACTCAGTGCGACGCTGGCCAACGCGACGTTCAACAGTGCCTACGCGGCTTCCGCTCCCGTGGCTGGAGGTACGGGCAGTGGCCGGGTGTTCTCGATCACGGCGGGCGCGCTGCCCGCTGGCCTGACATTGAACCCCACCACCGGCGCGATCACCGGCACCGTCACCGGCGGTCCGGGTGTCTACAACTTCACCCTCCGGGTGACCGAGACCGCTCCGGCGCAGGCGGCTACCGGCAGCTACACCCTGACCGTCGTCGCCGGTGTCGGGACGGCGCTGTCGTTCTCGGCACAGCCCACGACGACGGTCCGCAATGCGGTCATCACGCCCGCGCCTCAGGTGCAGTTCACGCCGGCCACGGCGGGTGTACAGGTGACTCTGTCCCTGGCGTTCAACCCCGGCGGCTCCACGCTGGCGGGAACGCTGACGGGCGTTACCGACGGCACGGGCCGGGTATCGTTCAACAATGTGACGCTGGACAAGGCCGCCGATGGCTACCAGCTCCGCGCCACCATCCCCGGCTTGACGACTGATTCAGCCGCCTTCAACGTCACGCCTGCCGCCGGAGAAGTGGCGACGGTGGCGGGTAAGGATTGGGCCCCGCCGCTGTCGACGCCCACTGCCGCTTCGTATCCGTTCTCCATCGGCCGCGGGGTGACGTTTGATGCTGCGGGCAACATGTACGCCGTTGATGTAAAGGCGAATATCGTGGTGAAGGTGGCCCCTGGCGGCGGCCTCACCACGCGGATCGCCGGCACCGGCAAGAACGAAGCTTCCCCGGACGGCGGTCCCGCGAACACCAGTGCACTGCTCAACCCATCGGGCATCGCCCTGGATGCGTCCGGCAACATCCACATCTCGGAATCCTCGCGCATCCGTCGAGTGGATGCCGTAACCGGGATCATCACCTCGGTGGCCGGAACCGGTGTCTTTGGCAGTTCCGGCGATGGCGGACTGGCGACGGCCGCTCAGGTAGGGTGCCCGAATGGGCTCGCCTTCAGCGGCACCACGCTCTATGTGGCGGACTCCTGTCTCCACAAGGTGCGGCGGTTCACCGTCGGTGGCAATATCTCCACCTTTGCGGGTAGCGGCGTTGCTGGCTTCTCGGGTGATGGCGGCGGGGCCGGGACCGCGACATCTGCGCAACTCAACTCACCGGAGGGCCTCGCCTTTGATAACGATACCGGCAACCTGCTGATTGCCGACACCGGCAACTTCCGCATTCGCAGCGTCACCTCGGACCAGAGGATCGCGACGTTTGCCGGTAATGGCAACTGCTGCAACGAGGGCTTCGGCGGACCCGCCACCTCCGCTGCGCTGGGTCCCGTGCACGGTGTGGCCTTCGCCGGCGGCGCCGTCTTCGTGTCCACCGATGCCAGCATCCGCCGCATCCAGGGCGGCGGCATTGTGCGCCTCGCCGGTAACGGTGTCCCGGGTTTCACCGGCGATGGGGGACCAGCCACGTCGGCCCGGATCATGGGCGGGTACGGCATTGCGCTGGATGGGTCCAGCAGCGTCTACTTTGCCGATGCTGAAGCCAAGCGCATCCGCAAGATCGACTCGGCCACGGACAACATCTCCACCTATCTGGGTGCCACGCCCGGCCTGTATGGCGGAGACGGCGGCGCGGCCACCAGCGCCAATCTCTTCTCGCCCCGGGGCGTAACCGGCGACAGCAGCGGCAATCTATACATCGCGGAAGATCGCGGCTATCGGGTCCGCAAGGTCACCGCAGCAGGTGTGATCTCCACCGTGGCGGGCACTGGAGTCTTTGACGACACCAGTACCTCCGATTCGAACAACCCGCCCAATAACCGGCTGGGCCGAGCGGTGGGTGTAGCCCTTGGCCCAACGGGCCAGCTTTTCATCTCCGACGGTGGGCCCTCCGTACTCAGCGTGGATACCAACAATCCGCTGGTCCCCGTGCGCGCGATCGGGACCGGAGCGGTTGGCAACAGCCCAGACGGCACCCTGGCCTCCGCGGCGCAACTCGGCAACACTTACAGCCTGG
>JBIKMK010000146.1:0-8400 GCA_044359315.1 Bryobacteraceae bacterium
GCCGGCGAACCGGTCCGCCAGCCAGGGCGTGATCCGCGTCAACAATCAGGCGGAGTTCGACACCGCGCTGGCCCGCATCCGGCGTCTGGTGGGGCCGGAGCCCGTGCTCGCGGAGCAGTACATTCCCGGCCACGAGTTCGCCCTGGAAGGTGTCGTCACGGGCGGCCAGCTACAGGTGGTGGCGCTGTTCGACAAGCCGGATCCGCTGGATGGGCCGTACTTTGAAGAGACCATCTATCTCACTTCGCCACCGGATGACGCCCTCATGGAAGCCACGGAACGCGCTGTGGCCGCTTTGGGGCTCACCGATGGCTCAATCCACGCGGAGATGCGGGTGAACCCGCAAGGCGTCTGGATGCTGGAAGTCGCGCCGCGGCCCATTGGCGGGCTCTGCGCCCGGGTGATCCCTCATTTGGCGGAGCAGTTGATTGAGCATGCGCTCACGCGCCAAACGCCGCCCTTTTACGCGGACCCGGCTGGGGTGATGATGATCCCGGTGCCGCGCGAAGGCCTCTACCGCTCTGTTGAAGGGGTGGAACAGGCGCGTACTATCCTGGGCATTGAGGATGTGGTGATCACCGCGACGCCCGGCCAACATTTGAAGCCGTGGCCGGAAGGCAACAGCTATCCGGGCTTTATCTTTGCCCGTGGTGGGGACCCGAATCAGGCCTTGCGGCAGGCCCATGCATGTCTGAAATTTGATCTGGCTGCGGTGCTGCCGTCGTTTGCCAGTGGCGCGCTGGCCGACTAGTTCTTGGTCTTCGGCGGAACGTAACCCTGCGGGAAGGCGGCCCCTTCGCCAAAGAAGTACTTGTCCATCTGCTCCAGCAGAAACTCTTGTGCTTCCTTGGTGCCCAAGTTCAGGCGGTACTCGTTCATCAACATCTTCATGTGTTCCAGCCACAGCTTCCAGGCATCACGGGAGACCTGGTCGAACACTTTCTGGCCCATGGGATGGTTGTCGAACGGCGATTCGTCCAGACCGTACATCTCTTTCTGGAACTTGACGCACATCACGCGCCGGCCTGTCTTGTTGGGCTCTTCCTGAAGGAAGGCCGTATTCATTCCCGAACCGCAACCCATATGTTTACGATACCGCAGGTTCGGCGTCCGTCACCTTGACGGCACGTTCCTCTTCCACCTGTTGGCCCAGCCGCGCCAACTGCCGGGAGCGCAAGCTCTCGACGTACTCGGAAAGCAGCATCGGGCGCTGGCCGCGCCTTCCCAGTTGCTTCTGTACCGCTTTCTGGTACCGCTTCAATAGATCCCGGCGCGTCTCCACTTCGCTGACGCAGCCCTGGATGTCCAGCAGCAGCTCCACTTCCCACGGCTCAAACGACGTCCGTTGGAAGCTGCCCTTGATGACATCCTGCATCAGCCGGTTAAAGCGCGGCAGAATTACTTCGCTGTCGTAAAAGATATCCGCCATTCAGAATCAAGTATCGGCTAAGGTCCGGCGGGAATGAGGACTTCTAACGGCGGGAAGCGACCAATTCCTGCATTTGCGCCCGGGCGCGCTCCAATTCGGCGGAACGTGTCGCGAATGTCATCAAATCCAGCACTTGCAGCGCCTTTTCGTAGGCGTTCCGTGATGTATAGATGGCCCGCAAGTTATTCAGCATCCGGAATAGCACCGCCGCCGCGGGTACGGGCCGAAAGACATCGCTATCCTGCGAGATGTCTACACCCGCCCCTTGGGCGGCTAACTCGATGCACTCGTCCCGGCTCAGCAGCCGCCCGCCGTGGAACGCATCCACATACAACGATTCGCCGCGCACGCCCAGCACAAAGTGTCCGGGAAGACCAATCGGATCCAGCGTGACGCCCGCGCGCCGCGCCACCTGCCATACCACCAGGCTGAGCGTGATCGGGATTCCGGTGCGGCGGGTTACGACGGAATTCAGGCAGCTGTTGAGCGGGTTGTAGTAATCCCGCTGGTTGCCGGAAAAGCAGAGCTGGCCGTAGAGCAGGTGCAGCACCGACATCAGCGAATGGCACCGGGCACCCCAGTCATCCAACTGCTTCAGTGTCGGCTCCGGATCGAGGCCCGGGCACTCGATGGCCGCAATCTCCAGCGCCGCCACGGCCAGATCCCCAGGTGCACCCCGCAACATGGTCCGCAGCGTCTTCACAGCACCTAGCTTAGCGAACGCGGTGCGCGCCCAGATGCAGGTGGCATGATGGAATCCAATGGCGGATACGGCGGCCCATCTCTACACCGGCGGTGCCTGGCTGAATGGGCGGCTCCATACGTGGGGCGCGCAGTTGCGCCAGTGGAATGCGGCGCTGACGGCAAGCCAGGTGCTCACCTCCGGGCCGTTCACGTTTGGCGCGGTCTTCCAAGGCAAGCTGGTGCTGGAACGCCGGGGCGTGCTGCGGTGGGGCGACGAAGTGATTGACGTCAACACGCAGGTGATCGACGCCCAGGAAGCGGTTTTGTTCGGCCGCACCGGACTGCTGGTGGTCCATCGTGGCATGCAGTTGAGGTTCTATGAACGCCCCGAGGCTCCGGCCAAGCGCTGGCCCTACCGAGAGATCTACTCCTTCTACACGGCCAGCGAGCAGGGCGGACTGGTTCTACACGATGTGGACGGCGATGGCCGCATCGACATCCTGTGCGGCAACTACTGGGTGCAGTCGCCCCCGGAGTTTGATCTGCCGTGGCGCCTCTACGCTATCAACCTGTTCAACGACGATCCGCTGGCCGCTTCGGCCCGCCTGGCTTGGCACCAGGGGCGATTGCTGTGGCTCGAATCAAAGCGCCCTCAGGCGCGGGCGTTCTGGTTTACCCCACCCACGGACCCCAAGCAGCTGTGGGATGCCGCGCCGGTCTTGCTAGACCGTCCGCTCAACTACCCTCGGGCGCTTTTGATCTCCGGTGACCAGGTGTTGGTGGGAGAACAGAATGGCACGCCATCGCGCTGCCTCAATCTGGGCGTAGGCCAACCGCGGCTGGCGGGTCAGCCACTACACACGCTGCTCGATACCCCGGGGGGAATCGTCGGCATCGGGCCTACTTCGATCCACCGCCTCTAAGGTAGGCGTCGTCACCCCGGCGCCAGTCTTCGCGCACGGGCGAGAACAGGTCGGTGGCTTCGCTATCTTCGATCGCTTCGACGCGGTGCGGCACGTTGGGAGGAATCACCATCACTTGGCCCGCATTGACCGTGTGGACGCCGCCTTCCATGTAGAACAACAGGCGGCCCTTGGCCAGCATGGTCATCTGCTCATTCTCGTGATGATGTTCCGGTACCACGGCACCGGCCATCAGCCACAGGCGCGCCACCGTCATCCGTTCTGTATGGATCACCTTGCGGGCCGCCTGCGGGCTTAATTGTTCCAGCGGTACCGTGGACCAGTCGTAGGTCTGCATATCCTCCAAATTGTATGCTGAAAGCGTATGAATATTGCTCCCTCGCACCCGGTTCTCGAAAAGGGGATCGGTTCGATCATCCGCACGCCGCAGTCCGCAGACCTGATTGCGGGCGTCGTGGTGGAGCCCTACACCCTGTGGCCGGACGACCGGGGCTACTTTTTGGAAGTGATCCGGTTGGGCAAAGGGCCGGCGGCCAACTTCCCCACGGAATCCACCCAAGTCTCCGCCGCGCTCAGCTACCCGGGCACCATCAAAGCCTTTCACATCCACCAGAAGCAGACCGATTTCTGGGTCCCCGCCGCAGGCATGTTCCAGGTGGCGCTGGCCGATCTGCGGCCGGATTCGCCCACGTTCGGTTTGCGCAACACGCTCTATTGCGGAACGCTGAAAACGTGGCAGATCATCATTCCGCCCGGCGTCGCGCACGGCTACAAGGTGATCGGTGAGCAGCCGGGGATGTTGATCTACGTCACCAACCGCTTTTACGATCCAGCGGATGAAGGCCGCATTCCGTACAATGACCCCCAGATCGCCTACGACTGGGAGACTCAGCACAAGTAGCCAGCGCCGCTGGCCTGCTGACAGAAAGCAACCATGAAACTTCTCGTTACCGGCGGCGCGGGCTTTATCGGCTCGGCCTTTGTCCGCACCACGCTGGCCACCCAGCCGGAAGCGGAGATCCTCACGCTAGACAAGCTGACCTACGCGGGCAACCTGGATAATCTGGCACCCGTGGAAGGCTCGGCGCGGCACCGTTTTGTCCGGGCTGATATCTGCGACGCGGCCGCGATCGACGAAGCGTTCGCAAGCTTCCACCCGGATGCCATCGTCCACTTTGCGGCTGAAAGCCATGTCGACCGCAGCATTCACTCTCCCGCCCCGGTGTTTGAGACCAATCTGCGGGGCACCTTCACCCTGCTCGAAGCCGCGCGGCGGCATGGGCTGGCGCATTTTCAACACGTGTCCACCGATGAAGTCTATGGCTCGATCGAAGCGCCGCACGAGGCCGATGAGCAGTATCCGCTGCACACCTCCAGCCCCTATTCGGCCTCCAAGGCCGGCTCCGATCTGCTGGCGCTGAGCTACCACACCACCTACAAGCTGCCGGTGACGGTGACGCGCGCCTCCAACAACTACGGGCCCTACCAGTTCCCCGAAAAACTGATCCCGCTAATGATCGCCAATGCGCTCGAAGACAAGCCGCTGCCCGTGTATGGCGACGGCCAGCAGATCCGGGACTGGCTCTATGTCGATGATCATTGCGCCGCCATCCGGGCGGTGATCGACAAGGCGCGCGCCGGGGAGGTCTACAACATCGGCGGCAGCCGGTCGCTGGCCAATCTCGACGTGGTGCACCGCATCCTGAAGGCTACGGCCAAGCCGGAGAGCCTGATCCGTTATGTCACGGACCGTCCGGGACATGACCGGCGCTACGCGCTCTCCAGCGCCAAGATCGAACGGGAAACCGGTTGGGCCCCGGCGGTGGAGTTTGAAGCCGGCTTGGCGGCCACCGTCGCCTGGTATCAAGGCAATAGCGAGTGGGTGGCGCGCGTCCGGTCTGGTGCCTACCAAAGCTACTACGAGCAGAACTACGCCCACCGGTAGTGCCCGTGGGGCTGAAAAATCAACCCACCGGCTGGTTATACCAATCCGGCGCGCGCAGAACTTCGCGGGGACGGCTGCCGTCGGGCGGGCCGATGATGCCTTCGCGGTGCATCCGGTCCAGAATGCGGGCCGCGCGGCCGTAGCCTAGGCGTAGACGGCGCTGCAGCGTGGAAGTGGACGCCTTGCCCATCTCCAGCACGACGCGGACGGCGTCTGAATACATCGGGTCTTCGTCGCCTTCTTCGAACTCCTCGTTGCCTTCGGCGTCCTCACCGGGAGGTGCCAGCAGGAAGGTCTGGTCGTATTCCGGCGCGGCCTGCCGCTTCCAGAACTCGACCACTTCGTTGATCTCAGCTTCAGTGACAAACGCGCCGTGCATGCGGACCAGGCGGGACGATCCGGGCGGCAGGAACAGCATGTCGCCCTTGCCCAGCAGATGTTCGGCCCCCATCACGTCCAGCACGGTGCGGCTATCCACGCGGGTGGCGACCCGGAAGCTCATGCGGGCGGGGAAGTTGGCTTTGATCAAGCCCGTGATGACGTCCACGCTGGGGCGCTGCGTGGCCAGCACCAGGTGCATGCCGACGGCGCGGGCCATTTGGGCAAGGCGAGCAACGCTCTCTTCGACGTTGGCCCGTTCCAGCATCATCAGGTCGGCCAGCTCATCGATCAGGATCAGGATGTAGGGCAGCGGACGCAAGTCTTCCTGCGCGGTGGGGTCCACTTCATCGGTGAACAGGCTGCGCGGTTCGGCGGCCATCTGGCGGACTTTCTTGTTGTAGCCGTCGATGTTGCGGACGCCCAGCGCCGCCATCAGCTTCAGCCGGCGCTCCATTTCGAGCACGGCATTGCGGAGCGCGTTGGTGGCCTTCTTGGGGTCGGTGATCACCGGCGTCAGCAGGTGCGGGATGTTGTCGTAGATGCCCAGTTCGACGCGCTTGGGGTCGATCATGATCATCCGCACTTCCTCGGGCGTCGACTTGTAGAGGATCGCCATGATCATCGAGTTCAACATCACGCTCTTGCCGGAGCCGGTGGAGCCGGCCACCAGCAGGTGAGGCATGGTTTCCAGCGACGACACCTTGATCCGCCCGCTGACATCCTTGCCCAGCGGCATCACCAGGCGCGAAGAAGCGGCCTGGAACTCTTCGCTTTCCAGCACCTGCCGCAGGCTGATCACTTCGCGGCGCGAGTTCGGCACCTCAATGCCCACCGTGGGCTTGCCGGGGATGCGCTCGATCAGGATCGATTCGGCTTGCAGGCCCAGGCAGAGGTCTTCGGTGAGCGTGGTGATTTTCGAGTACTTGATGCCCGCTTCGGGCTTGAACTCAAACGTCGTCACCACGGGGCCGGGGTTGATCTGCACGACACTGCCCAGGACGTTGAACTCCTCAAACTTGGCCTTGATGCGGACGGCGGTTTCTTTCAGTTCCGCCGTGTCGAAAGCGTTCCGCTCATCGGGCGGATTCAGTAGTTCGGTGGGCGGCAGCTTCCAGAAGCTCTTCAGCTTCGGTTCTTTGCGGGCGGCCACCGGGGCGGCGGGGATGGGGGAGTCGGTGTCCGGCTCCAGCTCCGCCAACGTGCGAATGGGGATCTCCTCCTCGAAGATGTTGGGCTCCGGCGGAGCCGCCGGCACGGGCTGAGTTTCGGCGTACCGCATGTCGCCGTACTGGGTGTCGAACTGTTGCGTCGCGGTATAGCCCGGCTCAATGCCGTTGGTGGGCTCAAATGGCGGCGCGGCCTCCAGCACCAGCGGGGACTCTTCCTGCGTCCGAGACGACCGGCGGGAGCGCTTGACGATGGCGGGCGTCTCATCCACTTCAATCGGCGGCCGTACGGCGGAGGGCAATCCCTCCGGCTCATCCGTGCGTTCCCGCTTGGGGAAACGGATCTTCGGCATGCGCCAGGAACTGATCCAAGCCGCCAAGCTGGCCAAGGCCGCGCGGGGACGCACCAGCCACCGCGCCAGCACGGCCATCGAGAAGGTGGAAATCAGGTAAAGCGAGACCAACAGGCAGACCGCTGTGAACAGGGCCGCGCCGGTGAAGTTCATCAGGGCCACCAGGCCATCGGCCAGCAGGAGTCCAATCAACCCCCCGGCCGGAATCGTCCCGCCGAAGGCGCGCAGGCTGGGTGAGAGTGACAGCGCAGTCGCGATGCCCAGCAGGAACATCGCCCCGCCCGCCACCTTCACGCCCGGCGATTCAATCTCGCGGGATTGCATCCACTGCCAGGCCAGCAGCACAATCAGCCCGGGCATCACAAACGAAGTGAGGCCAAAGACCTGAAACAGGATGTCGCTCAAGTAGCTGCCGACGTAGCCCAGCAGGTTCAGTGGCCGGAAGGGGCCCGTGGCCGTGTTGAGGGAGGGGTCCTCTGGCCGGTAAGAGATCAAGCTCAACATCAGGGCGACGCTCGCAAACAAGAAGACGAGCGCCATCACCTCGTTGAGCCGAGGGTGACGTGTGGGGCCTAAAAATTTCATCCGCTAAGCGCGGAAAACAGCCAGGGCGATCACCAGGATACCAAAACCGATGCGGTACCAGATGAAGGGCAGCAAGCTGGAACGCTGCAGGTAGCGCATCAGGAACGCAATCACGGCCCAACCAGTGACGCCGCTTAGGACAATGCCGATAAACAGCTCCTGCGTGAGCAGCGCCGAAGCGCCTTCGGTCTTCACCGCGTCGTAGACCGCCTTCAGCCCCGCCGCTGCCACCGCGGGCGTGGAGAGCAGGAAGCTAAAGCGGGCCGCCGCCGCGCGGTCCAGGTTGCGAAAAAGCGCCGTGGTCATCGTAATGCCGCTGCGGGAGGTGCCAGGGATGATGGCCAGTGACTGGCCCACGCCGATCAGCATGGCGTCCAGCCACGTCACCTGCCCCATGTTCTTGGCGCGGCTGCCCATCTTCTCCCCCAGCCACATCAGCAGGCCCACCGCGATCAGCATGGTCCCGATCACCCAGGGAGACCGGAGCGAGGTTTCGGCCGCGTCCTTGAACTTCAGCCCCAGCAGTCCGATCGGCAGCGACGCCGCGGCCAGCATCCACAGCAGCCGGGGATTTTGCTTGAGATGCTCGTCAGTGCCAAAGTTGACCCCGAAGCCTTGGGCGATCACCTGCAGCCAGTCACGGAAAAAGTACACGATCACGGCAAACAGGGTTCCTAAATGCAGCGCTATATCAAACGCCAGCCCTTCGTCCTGCCATCCGAGTAGCCAGGAAGTTAGGAACAAATGGCCAGAACTGGAGATGGGCAACAGTTCCGTGACGCCTTGGACGATAGACAGAACGATGACTTGGTATAGAGGCATGGGGAAATGTCATCCTAGCAAGGTAGGGGCCTGATCTCCGCATGCTTGGGCCAGAGACTTCTGTTCTAGAGGACGTTCATGCCAAATACGAAAATTGTCGCTACCCTTGGTC